>JBEOKH010000461.1:0-2384 GCA_040275625.1 Thauera sp.
CGTTGATCGAGACCCTCGAGCACTTCGCCGTCCATGGCGATTTCAGCCACTGGGCAGGTGACTGAGTCATTGCCGCTGCGCGCGTGTGCTGAACGCAGTCACGGGCGACGGGCTCATGATTTTCCTTAGGCGGGGCTCGGGTTTGCACTGAGGCGGGCGCAGCCGACGATCGGCGAGAATGCCCGACAAGCCACGACCTGCCGAGGAGCCCAACCGTGAAGCCCAAGCACTGCGCGTTCCCCGCCGCTCCCGCCCACTCCGTCGGCGGCCGCGTGACGCCGCACGTGAAGACGCTCGCGCAGCTGCTTCGCCTCGGCGTCCCGGGTGCGCTGGCCGGCTTCGCCTGCCTCGCCAGCGCACAGGAGGCCGCGACGACCGACTCGGATGCGGTGGCGCTGAACCCGGTCGTGGTCACCGGCGCGCCCGCCGCCACCGAGAGCTTCGAGCTGCCCTACTCGGTCGATTCGGTCGACATGCGCACCAACCAGGCCGGCAATCTCGGCGTGAATGCCTCCGAGGCGCTCGCCGGCGTGCCCGGCCTGGTGATCCAGAACCGCCAGAACTACGCCCAGGATCTGCAGATCTCGATCCGCGGCTTCGGTGCGCGCTCAGCCTTCGGCGTGCGCGGCGTCAAGCTCATCGCCGACGGCATCCCCGCCACCAACCCCGACGGCCAGGGCCAGGCCGCCACCTTCAACCTCGACACCGCCGAGCGCATCGAGGTCATGCGCGGCCCCTTCGCCACGGTGTATGGCAACCACGCCGGCGGCGTCATCCAGCTCTTCTCGCGCACGGGCGAGGGCGAGCCGCGGGTGCGCGCCCGCCTGCTCGGCGGCAGCTGGGGCACGACCAAGTTCGGCCTCGGCGCCGAGGGCGAGAAGGACGGCATCGGCTTCGTGCTCGACGCCTCGCGCTTCGACACCGACGGCTACCGCGACCACAGCAAGACCCGCCGCGACCAGGGCTTCGCCAAGCTGACGCTGAACCCGGACGAGGACAGCACGCTGACCCTGGTGGCGAACGGGCTGCGGCAACCCGAGACGGAGGATCCGCTGGGCCTCACCTGGGAGCGCTATCAGCGCGACCCGCGCAGCGTGGAGCCCGCAGCGCTGGCGTACGACACCCGCAAGAGCATCCATCACCTGCAGGGCGGCGCGACCTACGCGCGGCGCTTCGGCGAGGATCGCCTGGAGCTGAGCGCATACACCGGACGGCGGCGGGTGACGCAGTACCAGTCGATCCCCTTCGACGTCCAGGGCAGTCCGCGCCATGCCGGCGGCGTCATCGACTTCGATCGTGACTTCTACGGCATGGGCGCGCGCTGGATCGACCGCAGCGACCTGGCCGGGGGCCGCCTGACCGTCACCGCCGGCCTGGACTACGATCGCTCCGAGGACGATCGCCGCGGCTACGAGAACTTCATCGCGCTCGCCCCGGCTGGCCCGCTGCTCGGCGTCAAGGGCGTGCAGCGCCGCGACGAGATCAACACCGTCACCAGCCTCGCGCCTTATGCGCAACTCACTTTCGCCCACGGCCCCTGGCAGTGGGCGGCGGGGGTACGTCACACCAGGGTCCGCTTCAAGGTCGAGGACCACTACATCGTCGCCGGCAACCCGGACGACAGCGGAAACCTCGAGTACAGCCGAACCACCCCGACCGTCGGCGTCACCTATGCGCTGAGCGCGGCCACCAACCTATACGCCAGCCTCGGCACCGGTTTCGAGACCCCCACGCTAGGCGAGATCGCCTACCAGACCCCGCAGACCGGCTTCAACTTCGGTCTTCAACCCTCGCGCAGCAAACAGGCCGAAATCGGCATCAAGACCTTCGTGACCGACAACACTCGGCTCAACCTGGCGCTGTTCTCGATCCGCACGAAGAACGAGATCGTGGTCGCCGACTCGCTCGGCGGCCGCACCAGCTACATGAACGCCACCGAGACCGCGCGCGAGGGCGTCGAGCTGGCGGTCGAATCCGAACTGGCGCGCGAATGGAGCGCGCGCGCGGCGCTGACCTGGATGACCGCCGAGTACGACGAGGGCTTCGAGACGCGCAGCCGCGGAAACATCACGCAGATCCCCGCGGGAAACCGCATCCCCGGAATCCCGACGTTCACCGCCTATGCCGAGCTCGCATGGAAGCCGCTCGCCGGCTTCGAAGTCGCTGGAGAGGCGCTGTACCGCGGCAAGGTGTACGTCAATGACCTAAACGACCAGCCGCGGGCGCCCGCCTACACGCTCTTCAACCTGCGCCTGAGCGCCGAACAGCGCCAGGGGCCCTGGACCTTCGGGCAGCTGCTCAGGGTGGACAATGTCTTCGACCGCAAGCACGTGGGCTCGGTCGTGGTCGGCGACAGCAACGGCCGCTACTACGAACCCGGCCCC
>JBEOKH010000462.1:0-10309 GCA_040275625.1 Thauera sp.
TGGCCGGACAGCTCCTGGATCAGGAAGCTTGCCAGCGGGGTTGCGGTCAGTGCGGCCTTCGAAAAGGCAGCGGCGCCTTCGGCGCGCACGAAGGAGTCGGGGTCGTGTTCGGCGGGCAGGAACAGGAAGGCCAGGGTGGCATCGTCGCGCAGCGATTCGAGCGCGTTCTCGAGCGCCCGCCAGGCCGCACGGCGACCGGCGGCGTCGCCGTCGAAGCAGAACACGATGCGGTCGGTCTGGCGCAGCAAGGTGTGCACATGGTGCGGCGTGGTCGCGGTGCCGAGGGTGGCGACCGCGTTCTCGATGCCGAACTGGGCGAGCGCGACCACATCCATGTAGCCCTCGACGACGACGACGAAGCCGGCGTCGCGGATCGCCTTCTGGCCGAGGAAGAGTCCGTACAGTTCGCGCCCCTTCTCGAACAGCGGCGTCTCCGGCGAGTTCAGGTATTTGGGCTCGCCCTTGTCGAGCACGCGCCCGCCGAAGGCGATGATGCGGCCGCGACGGTCGTGGATCGGGAATACGATGCGGTTGCGGAAGCGGTCGTAGCGCCGCCCCTGGTCGTTATCGATGACCAGCCCGACGTCGGCGAGTGTCTTCACCTGGTAGTCGGGAAAAACGTTCTCCAGTGCCTGCCATTCGTCCGGGGCGTAGCCGAGGCTGAAGCGCGCGGCCACCTCACCCGACAGGCCGCGGCGCTTGAGATAGTCGATGGCCTGGCGAGCGGGCTTCAATTGCTCGCGGTAGAAGCGCGCCGCGATCGCCATCGCCTCGTAAAGGCGTTCGCTGGCGTCATCGTGCGCCGGTACTGTGCTGCGACCATCGTCGGGGACCTGCAGGCCGGCCTGGCCAGCGAGCTCCTTGACTGCGTCGACGAAGCCCAGGCCGCTGTACTCCATCAGGAAGCCAATCGCGCTGCCGTGCACCCCGCAACCGAAGCAGTGGTAGAACTGCTTGGACGGGCTCACCGAGAACGAGGCCGATTTCTCGCCGTGGAAGGGGCAGCAGGCGAAGTAGTTGGCGCCGCTCTTCTTGAGCGGAAGGTAGCGTTCGATGACGTCGACGATATCGACGCGGGACAGCAGTTCCTGGACGAAGGACTGAGGGATCATCGCGCGCAATACAGGCCACCCCGTCGTCCGCGCATGCGGACAACGGGGTGGCCGTCAAAAAAACATCACGCCGGACGTCGGTCGAGTGACCAGCGGCCGGCGCATGGATTTCCCGCCGAAGCGGGAGACACCCCGCGTGCGCGGGCTGCGGGCGAAATCAGTAGAGCTTCGGCGGCAGCGTCTGGCTGCGCAGGCGCTTGTGATTGCGCTTGACGGCGGCGGCCAGCTTGCGCTTGCGCTCGGCGGTGGGCTTTTCGTAGAACTCGCGCGAGCGCAGTTCGGTCAGCACACCGGTCTTCTCGATGGTGCGCTTGAAGCGGCGGATCGCAACTTCAAACGGCTCGTTTTCCTTGACGCGGATACCGGGCATTGCGGACTTCCTTGGGTGTCTGGTGGGCAGAAAGAGCGCGAATATAAACCAGCAGCCACGTCAAGGCAAGTGCGAACGTCCCACTCCGCGCCTGCGGGCGTGACCGCGGCCGGCAAGGCGCGCGCATTGCCCACGCACTGCTGCGTTCGCGCCGGGCTTCCCGCGACGGGTAAAATGCGCGATCGCAACAACCGGATGTAATCCATGAAAGTGCTCGGCATCGAAACCTCCTGCGACGAGACCGGTGTGGCGATCTACGATACTGACGCCGGATTGCTCGCGCACGGCCTGCACTCGCAGATCGACCTGCATGCGGCCTACGGTGGCGTGGTGCCCGAACTTGCCTCGCGCGACCACATCCGCCGCCTGCCGGTGCTCATTCGCCAGACGCTGGCCGAGGCGGGGCTGGGCGTGGCGGAGGTCGATGCGGTGGCCTACACCGCTGGCCCCGGGCTCGCCGGCGCGCTGCTGGTGGGGGCGAGCGTGGCCGAGTCGTTCGCGATGGCGCGCGGCATCCCGGCGCTGCCGGTGCATCACCTCGAGGGCCACCTGCTGTCGCCGCTGCTGGCGGATAATCCACCGGCGTTTCCCTTCGTCGCCCTGCTGGTGTCGGGCGGCCACACGCAGTTGATGCGGGTGCGCGGGGTGGGCGACTACGCGCTCCTCGGCGAGTCGGTGGACGACGCCGCCGGCGAGGCCTTCGACAAGACCGCCAAGCTGCTCGGCCTCGGTTATCCGGGTGGGCCGCAACTGGCGAAGCTCGCCGAGTCGGGCGTGCCGGGCCGTTTCCGCCTGCCGCGGCCGATGCTGCATTCGGGCGATCTTGATTTCAGCTTCAGCGGGCTCAAGACCGCGGTGCTCAACGTGGTGTCGGCGCCCGGCTGGGATCCGCTGCGGATGGCGGACCTCGCCGCCGAGTTCCAGCAGGCGGTGGTCGAGGTCCTGTGCGCGAAGGCGCTCGCGGCGTTGAAGAAGGTGGGGCTGAATACGCTGGTGGTGGCCGGTGGCGTGGGCGCCAACCGTTGCCTGCGCGGCACGCTCGACGCCGCGCTCGCGCGCCGTGGCGGTCGCGTGCATTACCCGGAGCCGGCGCTGTGCACCGACAACGGCGCGATGATCGCCTTCGCCGGCGCGCTGCGCCTGGTAGCGGGCGAGACCGGGCCCGAAGAGTCCGCCGTGCGCATCCGCCCGCGCTGGCCGATGGTCGATCTACGCCCACCGGTTCAAGCGCCGGGCGCCGGGTAGGCGCGGCGGCGGCCGCGAACCCGGCGCCCGGCATTCGCGCCGTCGCCCCCTCAATGCGCCTTCGCGCCTGCCGGCGCTCCTACACAAACCGTCGCGGCCCAGCTGCAGGAGCGGCAGCAGCCGCGAATCATCGGGCGCCGGGGGGGGCACAATTCCGTCAGCGCTTGAGCCCGGAGCGGGTCGGCTGCGGAGGCGGCGCCTTACGCCGCCGGCCCGTCCTTCTTCTTGCTGCCACCGATCTTGCCTTCGGTGCCTGCGCGCAGGCGGGCGAGGTTGTCCTTGTGGCGCCAGAGCAGCACCGCAGCCATTGCCGCCAGCACGCCGACTGCCGGCTTGGGGCCCAGGAAGAGGAGACCGGCCAGCGGCGCGGCCACCGCCGCCGAGAGTGCGGCGGCCGAAGAGTAGCGCGTAGTGTAGGCGATCATCAACCAGATCACCGCGCAGAAGATCGCGATCCGGCCGTCGATGCCCGCGAGCACGCCGAGCGCGGTGGCGACGCCCTTGCCGCCGTTGAAGCGCAGGAATGCCGAGAACACGTGGCCGAGGAAGGCGGTGAGGCCGGCGAGTGCGGCCTCCGTCGGGCCGAAGCCGAGCCGGATCGCCGCCCACACCGCGAACCAGCCCTTGAGACTGTCGCCGATCAGGGTGAGCGCGGCCGCCGCCTTGTTGCCACTGCGCAGCACGTTGGTTGCACCCGGGTTGCCGGAGCCGTATTCGCGCGGGTCCTGCAGGCCGAACAGGCGGCTGGTGACGACGGCGAAGGGAATGGAGCCGATCAGGTAGGCGGCGGCGAGCAGAAGCAGGGTGGACATCTTGGCTCCGCTGCCCGGTCAGGGGCAGTTCGATGGGCGTGCGAGGCATGCACGAGCGCTCGGCGAGGGCTGCGGGCGCGTCCGTTGTCACCGGGCGACAGCTTTTCCCGGCGAGCGCACGGGGGCGCGTTAGAATCGACGCGATTCTAAACGGGAAGCAGCATGGATTTCATCTTCATCGAGGAACTGCGCGTCAAGGCCTGGGTTGGCATCTACGAACGCGAGAAGACCGGCCGGCAGACGGTCGAGCTGAACCTGACCTTCGGCGTGCCCGACGCGGCAGCCGAACACGACGACATCGCTGACACGATCGACTATGCGGTGGTGACCGAGCGTATTCGTCGCGAGCTTGCCGAGCGCCACTTCAACCTGATCGAGAGCCTGGGCGAGTTCGTCGTCACGCTGCTGTTCGAGCAGTTCGGTGCGCCCTGGGTCAAGCTCAAGGTCGGCAAGATCGGCGTCATGAAGGACGTGCGCAGGGTCGGTGTGTACATCCAGCGCAGCAAGGCGGGCGTGGTGGTGCCGCCGGCCGCCTGAGGGCCTTGAGGTTCAGTTTGCGACCTGCACCAGCTTGGGCTGCAGCACGCGCAGCAGGTCGTGCGGGTGCATGCCGACCAGAAAGCCGCGCCGCCCGCCGTTGATGTAGATCAGCGGCAACTCGAGGATGCTGCGCTCCATATAAACCGGCATCTTCTTGCGCGTGCCGAAGGGCGAGGTGCCACCCACCAGGTAGCCGCTGTGACGGTTCGCGGTCTCGGGCTTGCAGGTTTCGACGTGCTTGCACGGGATCTGGCGGGCGAGTTCCTTGGCCGAAACCTTGTGGTCGCCGTGCATCAGCACCACCATCGGCTGCGCGTTCTCGTCCTCCATGATCAGCGTCTTGACGACCGCATGCTCGGCGACGTTCAGTTCGCGCGACGACACCGCGGTGCCGCCGTGCTCCTCGTAGCCGTAGAGATGGCTCGAAAACGCGATTCCATGCTGGCGAAGGAAGCGGGTGGCCGGGGTCTCCGGCGCGTGATCTTCGTGTTTGGTCATGCTGGCGCTGCCTTTTGGAAAGTCGCCGGCGCGTGCCGGTCATGGACCGGATTGTAATTCGATCGGCGATGCCGATGCGCAGGGCGTTCACGCGCGCGGATGATGGCGGGCGTGCAGTTGCTTGAGGCGCTCGCGCGCCACATGGGTATAGATCTGTGTGGTGGAGATGTCGGCGTGGCCCAGCAGCAACTGCACCACGCGCAGGTCGGCGCCATGGTTGAGCAGGTGGGTGGCGAAGGCGTGACGCAGGGTGTGCGGTGAGATGCGCTCACGCGCGATGCCGGCGGTGGTGGCGTATTCCTTGATCAGGCGCCAGAACATCTGCCGCGACATGCCGGCGCCGAGCCGGGTCACGAACACCTCGTCGCAGGCGCGCCCGGCGAGCAGCAGCGGCCGCGCCTCGGCCAGATAGCGCTGCAGCCAGTCCGCGGCGATCTCGCCGATCGGCACCAGGCGCTCCTTACTGCCCTTGCCCATCACCCGCAGCACGCCCTCGTTCACACCGACCGCGAACACCTTCAGGCCGACCAGCTCGGACACGCGCAAGCCCGCGGCGTACAGCACCTCGATCATGCATCGGTCGCGCAGGCCTTGTGGCGTATCGGGGTCGGGCGCGGCGAGCAGGGCTTCGACCTGGGCCTCGCTCAGCGTCTTCGGAAAGCGTTCGGCCGCCATCGGCGTGTCGATCACCAGCGTGGGGTCCGCGCTGATCTCACGGCTGCTCAGCAACTGGCGGTAGTAACGCCGCCAGGCGGCGATCAGCCGGCGCTGGCTGGCTGGTTTGGCTGCACGGCTGAATTCGGCCAGATAGGCGGACAGGTCTGCGGCGCCGGCCGCGGGCAGGCGCTGACCGCGCGTCTCCAGCCAGGCGGCGAAGTGCGCGAGGTCGCTGCGGTAGCCGGCGAGGGTGTTGTGCGCCAGCCCGTGCTCGAGCCACAGCGTGTCGGTGAAGCGGTCGAGTTCGCGGCGATGTTCGGGCAGCAGGCCGGCTTCGCGCGCCGGTGGGCGTCCGCTCACAGGGCGCCTTCGAAGGCGAGCAGCCAGCGCTTGACCTCGAGCAGCCAACCGTCACGGGCGTTGGCAAAGCCTCCCAGCCCCGCCACCGAGGTGACGCGATGGCAGGGCACGAGCAGAGGGAAGGGATTGGCGCCACAGGCTTGGCCGACCGCGCGCGGCGCGCTGCCCAGTCGTGCAGAGAGCTCGCCATAGGTGGCGGTGCGCCCGCGCGGGATGGCGCGGATCTGCGCCCATACGCGGCGCCGGAAGGGTGTGCCGCAGGGCGCGAGCGCCACCGGGAAGGGCGTGTCGGCGTCGTCGATCCAGGCCCGCAGCGCGTGTGCCGCAGCGCCAGCGGTGGCGTTGCGCGCGCCCTGCAGCGGTGTACCCGGGGGCAGGAACAGCAGTTCGTGCACCAGGCCGTCGTGAGCGCGTATCCCGAAAGGACCGAAGGGCAGCGCGATCACCGCGTCGAACGCGGTCTCGGTCGCGGCCCCCAGGGTGTGCGCGGCGGACAACGCGCTCACTGCGGCCGTCGGAGCAGCGCGTCGCGCAGGTCGCTGTCGGCCGGGCGCTCGCCGAGCCAGATGCGCAGCAGCGCCGGGTAGAAGGCGGCGTCGGCGATGTCCCCACCTTGTTGCGTCCCGTCGACCAGCAGGCGGGTGGCGCCGTTGCCGAGGCGATCGAGCACGATCTCGGTACCGGTGTTCACTTCGCCCACCGCATTGAGGGCGGCGAGCAGCGTGTCGGTGGCGGGCTTCAGGGCGGCGAGCGCAGCGGGGTCGTGGTTCTTCTCCAGGCCTGCCTGCAGCGCATCGCCGAACTGCCTGGCCTCGAGGTCGCGTGTTAGCACGATGCGGATGCGCTGCTCGCCCTTGTCGCCAATGATCGCGGCGGCGTCGGTCTGCGGCGCGCGCAGGTACAGGCCCATCGCGTAGACCTTGAAGCCGAGCCGGGTGCGCAGGCCCGCGCCGTTGAGCTCGAGGGCGCGCTGCTGCACCGTCTGCTGCGGCGGGAATTCAACGTTGCCGACCGTGACGGCGGCCTGGGCGAGGCTGGCTGACAGCAGGGCGGTGGCGAACAGGGTGCGGGCGAAACGAAGCATCGGGCGTCTCCTTGTTGTGCGTGTCCGGCGGCGCTCAGCGACGGACCTCGCCGTTGCCGAACACGATCCACTTCTGGCTGGTCAGGCCCTCCAGCCCGACCGGTCCGCGGGCGTGGATCTTGTCGGTGGAGATGCCGATCTCGGCGCCAAGGCCGTATTCGAAGCCGTCGGCGAAGCGGGTCGAGGCATTCACCATCACCGAGGCTGAATCGACCTCGCGCAGGAAGCGCATGGCGTGGGAATAGTTCTCGGTGACGATCGCTTCGGTGTGGCCGGAGCTGAAGGTGTTGATGTGGGCGATCGCCTCGTCGACGCCAGCCACGACCTTCACCGCGATGATCGGGGCGAGGTATTCCTCGCGCCAGTCGGCCTCGGTGGCGGGGAGAAGCTTGCCGGCGTCGAGGGCGGCTTCGCTGAGCAGGGTGAGCGACTCGGCGCAGCAGCGCATCTCCACGCCCTTGGCGGCGAGCATGCGACCGATCGCGGGCAGATAGATGTCGGCGACGGCGCGCGCCACCAGCAGCGATTCGGCGGTGTTGCAGGTGCCGTAGCGCTGGGTCTTGGCATTCTCGACGATCGGCACGACCTTGACGGGGTCGGCCTCGTCATCGATGTAGACATGGCAGTTGCCGTCGAGGTGCTTGATCACCGGCACGCGCGCATCCCGGGATATGCGCTCGATCAGGCCCTTGCCACCGCGCGGCACGATCACGTCCACGAACTCGGGCATGGTGATCATCGCGCCGACGGCCGCGCGGTCGGTGGTCTCGACCACCTGCACCGAGTGCTCGGGCAGGCCGGCTGCGATGAGGCCGGCGCGCACGCAGGCGGCGATCGCGCGGTTGGCGTTGATCGCCTCCTTGCCGCCGCGCAGGATCGCAGCGTTGCCGGATTTGAGGCACAGCGCCGCGGCGTCGGCGGTGACGTTGGGACGGGCCTCGTAGATGATGCCGATCACGCCCAGCGGCACGCGCATCTTGCCGAGCGCGATGCCGGAGGGGCGGCGCTTGATGTCGGTCATCTCGCCCACCGGGTCGGGGAGGGCGGCGACCTGCTCGAGCCCGGCGGCCATGGCTTCGATGCCCTGTTCGTTGAGCGTCAGGCGGTCGATCAGCGCGGGTTCGAGGTCGGCAGCGCGCGCCTCGTCGAGGTCCTGTGCGTTGGCGGCGAGCAGTTCGGCGCGGCGGGCGCGGATCTCGGCGGCCATCGCGATCAGCGCGGCGTTCTTGGCCGCGGTCGAGGCGGAGGCGAGCACGCGCGAGGCGGCGCGGGCCTGGCGGCCCAGGGTCTGCATGTAGTCCTGGATGTTCATGGAGGCGATTCTGGGCAGTGTTCGGAGCACCGGTCTGATCGGTGCGGGCAAGCCGGCATTAAAGCATCGAATGAAGCTTCGACGGAACCAGACAGTGATGCAGCTGGGGCGATTGCCGTCGCTGCGGCGGACGAGGCGGCGGGGGCTTCAGTCCCGGCGCGCGAGGCGCAGCGCGAGCTGCAGGAACTCGTCCCACACGTCGCCGGGAGCGAGCCCCTTGAAAATGCGGTCGATGCGTGCGGCGTGCATCAGCGCGGCGCGCATGCTGCCCTGGCTGAGGCGGCCGAGGGCGCGGCTCATGGCCTGCTGGCGGCGCGCATCGAAGATGCGTTCGGCCTTGAACAGCGCGGGCAGCGGCTGGCCGGCATCGCGACCGGCGCACAGGCTGGCGAGGGTGCGCGTCTCGTTGGCGAGCGCCCACAGCACCAGCGGCGGCGCGGCGCCCTCGCCCTCGAGGCCTTCGAGCAGGCGGGCGCAGCGTGCGGGGTCACCCTCGATCAGTGCCTGGCGCAGCGTGTCGATGTCGTAGCGGGCGACGTTGAGCACCGCATCCTGGACGTGCTCGAGCGTCAGCGCGCCCTCGCCGTGGAGCAGGCCGAGCTTGAGGATTTCCTGGTGGGCGGCGAGCAGGTTGCCTTCGACGTGGTCGGCGATGAAGGCGAGCGCCTCGGGCGAAGCCGATTGCTTCTGCGCTGCGAGGCGACGGCCGACCCACTCGGGCAGGCGCTCGCGCTCCGGGGCGTTGAGCTCCAGCGTGGTGGCGGCGTCGCTCAAGGCCTTGAACCAGCTGGTCTTGCGCGCCGTCCAGTCAACCTCGGGCAGGGTGACCAGGGTCAGGGTCTGCGCTGGCAGGTTGCCGATGTAGCGCTGGAGTGCGTCGCCGCCGTCGCGGCCCGGCTTGCCGGTCGGGATGCGCAGGTCGATCAGCTTGGCGCCGCCAAACAGCGACATGTTGCCGGCGGCCAGCGTCAGCGCATCCCATTTGAAGCCCTGGCCGACGACCAGCGTCTCGCGCTCCTCGAAACCCTGGCGACGGGCGGCGGCCCGGATCGCATCGGCGGCCTCGAGGACCAGCAAGGGTTCGTTGCCGTGCAGCAACCACAAGGGGCCGAGCGGTCGCTGAAGCTGAGTGACGAGTTGGTCGGGGCGCAGGTTCATGGATGCTGAAGGAGGGGCGGCGTGCGGGCATCGACCCACCGGGGTGGGCGCGCGTGTTGCGGCAATTCGTCTGCGTGCGCTCAGGTGGCGCGGCGGGCGACCGCCAGGCGCCGCATCAACTGCTGCACCAGATCGTTCTGCATGTCGCGGTAGAGCAGATTTTCTTCCTGTTCCTTGCCGAGTACCTGGCTATCGTCGAAGGTGTATTCGCGCCGTGTCTGCAGGCTGGTCGGCGGAATCAGCAGCTTCTCGCCCTGGCCGAGGAGCTGGAAGCGCACGGTCTGGGTGAGCTGGTACTCGCGCACCTTGCCCGCGCCGGTCAGGCTGAGGATCTCGCGGCCGCGGTCGTTCGACAGAATCTGCAGACGGGCCTCGGCCTGGTCGGCCTGGTCGATGACCCGGGTGGTGCCGGTGGTGGCGATCAGCCGGCGCAGCTGAGCGCCGAGCGCGCTCTCCGGCGGTGTATTGAGATGAAGGGTGGCAAAGTCGAGCGCTTGCGGGCCGCGCAGGTGGAAGCCGCAGCCAGACAGCAGCAGTGCTGCACCGCCGGCGAGCAGCAGGCGGCGACGCGCCGGACGAGCGAGGTCGTGAGCGCCAGATCGGGATACGCGCATGCCAGCGTCGCCGGCCTCGGTGATCGGGGTGCGGGCGGGCATGCGCGACTTCCTCAGGCGACGATGTTGACCAGGCGGCCGGGGACGACGACGACCTTCTTCGCCGGCTTGCCGTCCATGAACTTCTGTGCGGCGTCCGAGGCCAGGGCGAGCGCCTCGATGTCGGCCTTGGGTGCGTCGGCGGCCACCTTGATTGAGCCGCGCAGCTTGCCGTTGACCTGCACCATCAGCTCGATCTCGTCCTGCTTCAACGCGTCTTCGCACACTTGCGGCCACTGCGCGACCAGGATGTCGGTGCCGAAGCCGCAGTCCTGCCACAGCGCGTGGCAGATGTGCGGGGTGGTCGGCGATAGCAGGCGCAGCAGGATCGAGAAGCCTTCTTCGGCCACTTCGGCGTGCGCGGCCGGCTCGGTGCCGGCCAGATCCTTGTGTGCCTTCTCGAGCGCGTTGAGGATCTTCATTGCCGCCGACACCACGGTGTTGAACTGGTGCTTGGCGAAGTCGTAGCTCGCCTGCTTGAGGTGGGTGTGCACCTCGCGGCGCACGT
>JBEOKH010000463.1:0-19684 GCA_040275625.1 Thauera sp.
GATGGTCAACAAGGGCGGCGGTGCCGGCGTGCAGGTGACGGCCTACACGCAGACCCTGAGCGACATCGAGGCCCGCATCGGCAACCGCGCCAAGGCCGGCCAGGTGATCGGCAATTTCAACAACCTGTTCATGCTGCGCGTGCGCGAGACCGCTACCGCCGAACTGCTGACGCGGCAACTGCCCAAGGTCGAGGTGTATGCCACGGCGTTGATGAGCGGCGCCACCGACAGTTCCGACCCGCGCGGCAATACCGCCTTCACGTCCAACACCCAGGACCGCATCAGCAGCAACAGCGTGCCGCTGATCGAACCGGCGCATGTGGTTGCACTGCCAAAGGGGCAATGCTTCGCGCTGATCGAGGGCGGCAACCTCTGGAAAATCCGCATGCCGCTGCCGGCGCCCGATCCCGACGAGGCCATGCCGAAGGATCTGCAGGAGCTGGCCGGCTACATGCGCCAGCACTACGTCGAGGCCGGCGACTGGTGGGAGAACCAGGGCATGCCGGGCCAGCAGGACAGCGCGTTGCCCGCCGACCTGCTGGACGACTTCAAGCAGATGGCGGCCGTCGATGAAGAAGCCGGGGCATGAGCGATCCGGCCGTCGCGGCACAGCGCCAGCAGCAAGGACAGCAGGGGCTGATCGTCAGCCTGGTCACGCTGCCGTTCCGCCTCTTCGGCGTGCTGTGCGGATCGCTGCTGCTGTGCATAGTGATCGAGTGCGTCGGCATGCACTTCTTCTGGCCCGAGCAGGGCTGGCGCCACGCTCAGGGCATGCTTCACTACGAGCTGGACCAGCTCTCGGAGAACCTCACCCGCAGCGCGCTGGTGCAGGAGCCGGGACGCACCGCGCACCGGCTGGTGGAGCAGGGCTACGAGTGGCTGTTCGTGCGCAGCGGCCTGCTGGACTGGATACGCGATGCCTCGGCGCAGGCCAGCGTCGGCAGCCATCGCCCGACCAAGGATTTCCGCTACTACATCGGCCTGGTCTACGTGAACGTGGAGAGCTACCTGATCGCGGCGGCCTACACGGCGCTGGTCTTCCTCGTGCGGCTGCTGGTGCTGTGCCTGATCTTGCCGCTGTTCCTGATGACCGCCTTCGTCGGCCTGGTGGATGGCCTGGTACGCCGGGATGTGCGCCGCTTCGGCGCGGGCCGCGAGTCGGGCTTCATCTATCACCGCGCGAAGGCCGCGCTGATGCCGCTGGCCGTGCTGCCCTGGGTGATCTACCTAGCATTGCCGGTGAGCGTGAACCCGCTGCTGATCCTGCTGCCCAGCGCCGCACTGTTCGGCGTGGCGATGTGCATTGCGGCGGCGACGTTCAAGAAGTACTTGTGACCCGGTTACTTGGCAACAATTGAGTTTGCGACGCTAAGTGCCCCGCGACATGTGGATTAGCATGAACATGTCTCAGCCGTACGCAGCAGCCACTCAATCTGTCTTCGCGCCGTGGAGATGACCTGCCCGAAAATCCGGGCCTCGACATGCGGCTCACGATTATCCATAGGAAAGTCGGAAGACCGACTGCCGCCGACGAGCAGAACCTGAATGGGAGAACCGAGATACTTTGCCAGTTCGTGCCTGTAGCCAATCGCCTGGACGTAATCATCGTGATTCAGTGCATGGCTCGGTCGCTTGAACTCGATCAACAGGTACTGTCCGCCGAGGTTCTCGTTCAGAAGCAGGTCGGGGCGCTTGTCGGCCTTGTCACCTGTGTAGGTCTTTCCAAGAACATCTTCCACTTGCCGCCGCAACGTACTGTTCGAGCTGAACAGCGAGTACTCGGGACCGAATACCCACAGGTTTCGTTCCAGGGCTTTGTGCAAGACGGCTTCGGTCGTAGCGGTGTCACGAGCAAGCGCGTCCAGTTGATCAAGGAAGACCTGGCGAGCCGTCGCTTGTTGTACAAGAAAGGCCATCTCCGCCAAGCCGAACTCATCCAGGCGCTCGGCGACCCCAGCGACATCGCCCCGCGTTGCTTCTGCGATGTGCTCCAGGAGAATGCGGTAGTCGGAACGCTCCATCGCTTCCAACAGCACGTTCACCACCGGTTCGACTTTGCTCTCTGGCTCACCGTAGTACTTGTCGAGAATCCTCTTGATAGCGCGGTCGGCAAATACGCGCTTGTGCTCTGGCAGAGCCGACAAGCGCGTGAGAATTGCTCTCTGTAGGCGAGCCTGTGCCAACTGAATTTCGCGCCGGTACTGCTGTTCATAGGCTTCTCGCAAGATGGGCTGGACGTAGCCTTCAACCTCTTTCAGAAGCTCACTGTTCTCGACGGCAGCATCCCAGCCCGCCGTGATGTGGTCGCGCAGTCCATCCGCGTCAATCTCGCCATAGAGCTTCCGTAGCAGCTTGGATGGAAAGTCATCTCGCTGATCCAACCCAAAGAATCCGGGCCGCCCAACAGCCTTGCCGTCCACCCGCAGAGTGATTCCAGGTTGACGTAACCCGGACTTGCCATCGCTGATGGCGAAACGCAGCTTCACCTTGCCGGCACTAGGCAGAAGTCGTTCCTGCTCTGAGTAGCTGCCGGATACATCATCGACGTCGAGCCGCTTGCCGTCGATGGTGATGGCAAAGTCATCCTGGCGCCCATAGTCCTGCAACAGGATCTGGCGCAACCGGTTGGCATCCGGATAAGCCAAACCCTGATGCAGGTCGCTCAGCGTGATTGTCGTGCCATGCAGTTCCGGCCCACAGGCCTCGTTCTGCAGCCCGATATTCAGTTGTTCGATGTCCTCCACTCGAGAGAGATCGTCCAGCCGCAACGTGATGCGACACAAATGACCACGCGCCCGGGTTTCGAGCGTCATCACAGCTGCGGCCATGAGCCCGGAAAACTTGCCGATACCCTTGCGCCCCTTGACCAAACGATTCTTCCCGGCCGTGCGCTCGCCGCGCCGCGAACGCCGGTCTGCCGCAATGGACAAGTAGTGCCGGCGCAGTTCCTCCTCCGTCATGCCGGTGCCGTCATCCTGGATGACTATAGGGTCGCCACTCAGGGGCTTCGGGAGCACGATGGCTACTCGCTCCGCGTCGGCATCCCACGCGTTGTCTAGGAGTTCCTTCAGCGCTCGCTCGGACGAGGGGTATTCCTGGCTCAACAACGTGGCGAGGCGGGAATCCACCTGGAAGC
Organism: Thauera sp.; assembly: GCA_040275625.1. Lineage (GTDB taxonomy): Bacteria > Pseudomonadota > Gammaproteobacteria > Burkholderiales > Rhodocyclaceae > Thauera. The sequence continues at coordinate 3,137 of JBEOKH010000463.1, forward strand.
GCAGATGAGCACGACTCATATCGGAATCTCCGTGGGTGAACAGCGGCAACTCAATTACGCCATGACCTCATAGCGCAGGTAATCCGCGAGCCGTTTCGACTCGTTGATTTCGTCGTGGGGCACCAGCAGGTACTTCCAGGGCTTGGTGCTTACATTCGCCGCGTGATCGGAAGCGTGCTTGCACCACCGCATGGCGGCAGCGGCCTTCGCCTGAACCTCTTGGGTGTTTATGTCGGCACGGGCCTTCGTCTCCACCAAGAAGATGATCGCGTCCGTCTCGGCCACGAAGTCGGGGATGTATTCCGGCTGCTCGGTGCCGAGTTTGTAGTAGATCTGGAACTGTCCCTTCGCGGGCTTGAGCCACTTCGTCGCGTCGCGCTCCAGGATGATGGCGAAGCGCCGTTCGGTATCCGAGTCGAACTTCTGCAGCGGGTACAGACAACGCGCGAAGCCACCGAAGAGCATCTGCTTGATGCGACTGGTCTCCGTCACGGTCTCCCGGAAGTGGTGGGCCGTCTGGCCTGCCGTGGCGGTGTAGTTGCACGGCTTGAGTTCGGTGAAGCCGCGACTGACCTGCACCTCGTACTCGGTCGCCTCTTCCCAGAAGTGGGCCATCATCTGCGCGTGGATTTCCCGTGCGATCAGGCGGCGGTCACGATCGAGGATGCTGATGGCCTCGTCCTCGGACAGATAGCCGCGCAAGTGCCGCACCATCTGGCCCGCGAGGTCGTAGAGGAGATCGGCGTGGGTGAAGTAGTCGATGTCGTCGAAGTCCACCAGCGCGTGGACGATGTAGTCCTCCGGGCGCTGCTCCTTGAGCCCGACCTCGGCGGCCAGGGTGAACTGCTCGTTGGTGCGCAGCATCTGCCCAACGATCTCACGCTGGCCAGGCTGAAGATGGAGCTGGCTCACGTCCAGCTTGAAGGCGTGGAAGCCCGTCGTGACCTCGCCAGTCGGCACCACCGCGATGCGCGGGATATCGATGGTCTGTTGCACCACAATCTCGGTGGTCTTCGCCACCACAGCGGACAAGTCGAGTGCGGGGACTGATTCGTCGACGCCAGCCAGCAAATCGCCTTGCAGCGGCCTCAAGCGCTCCGCCACTTCCGCCAGGATCTCCTTTTGCACCTCTGGCTTTAGCAGCGCGCTGCTGGTGGGCACTAGATCGCGCTTGACCTCGTACTTGCCGATGACATCCATGACCACACGCGCGGCTTGCTTCTCCGCCTCCGTGGTGAACACCGGCTTGGGCGCGGGGACTTCCGCTCCACTGTCAGTGGCTGAAGCCCCTGTGATCACGACCGGTGCTTCCGTCAAACCGAGACGCGCCGCTGCCCCGGACTCGACCTGCACGCTGACCTTCTTGTCGTCTGCGCTCGGCGCATCGAGGATGACCTGCTTCAGGCGAATCGGCGAGTCACCGCGGTTGGCCTCGTCGATGATCTCCTGGAACTTGTCGTGCGCGACGATGTTCAACCGATCCACCGACGCGACGCCCGTGCGCTTGCCGTAAGGCAGACGCAGGCCGCGCCCGATGGACTGTTCGATCAGCGTGCGGGCATTGGCGGCGCGCAGCGGCACGATGGTGTAGAGGTTGGTCACGTCCCAGCCCTCCTTGAGCATGTTGACGTGAATCACGATCTCGGTCGGCTCATCCACGCTCTCTACGGCCAGCAGGCGCGTGATCATCTCCTCTTCTTCCGCGCCGGTACGGCTGGAATCGACCTGAATCACCTTGCCCTGGTAGCGCCCCTCGTAGAAGGCATCCGACTCCAGAAGCGCCAAGAGTTGCCCCGCGTGCGTGGTATCGCGAGCGATGACGAGCATGAAGGGCTTGACCGGCCGCATGTTGGGTATATGGCCGTTCTCGCGGGCGTAGGTGAGCAGCTCGACCTTGGTGGTCTCGTGCAGGCGTACGCCGTCTTCCAGCTTCGTCTTCTCGATCTCCTCGGGCGTGTGGGCCTTGGCGTCGAAGTTGCGCTGGGTGACCACGGCAGGCTCCTTGACGAAGCCATCCTCCATCGCTCGCGCCAGCGGGTAGTCCATGACTACGTTCTTGAACGGCACCGGCCCACGGCTGGATTCGACGAACGGCGTTGCCGTCACTTCCAGGCCGAATAGCGGCTTGAGCTCGTTGATAGAGCGCACCCCGGCGCTGGCCCGGTAACGGTGCGATTCGTCCATCAGCAGCACGAGGTCAGGCAGGTTCGCGAGATGGTTGAAGTAGCTGTCGCCCAGCACTTCCTTCATGCGCTTGATTCGCGGCTCCTTGCCGCCGCGCACCTCGGAGTTGATCTTGGATATGTTGAAGATGTTGATGCGCACCTCGCCGAACATCTCACCTCCCGTGATGTTCTGCTGGTCGTAGTCGTCGCCGGTAATGACCCGCGGCGCGTTGATGGCAAATTCGCCGATGCCCTTGAACACATACTTGGGTTTGTTCGGCGTAAAGTCCGTGATGAGCTTGTTGTAGATCGTCAGGTTGGGCGCGAGCACGAAGAAGTTGTTGATGCCGTGCGCCAGATGCAGGTAGGCGATGAAGGCCCCCATCAGGCGGGTCTTGCCCACGCCTGTAGCCAGCGCGAAGCACAGCGAGGGGAATTCGCGCTCGAAGTCTTCCAGCGTGCTGAACTCGGCCTTCAGCGTGGAGAGAATGGCCGAGACATCGCGCTCATGGCCCAAGAGTTCGGGCGCGGCATCCAGGGATTGTTTCAGCCTGGCAAGCGACTCGGCCTGCGGCGGGCGTAGCGACAGGCGGCCCGTGATGTGGTTCTGTACGCGGGCGTTCATGTTTGTTCCCCCTTTTTCTTGTTCGGCAATGCCTTCCTGCTTTTCTGAAGCTGCTTGACCGGTTGCGCGATGGCGTCCTCAAAATCTTTGTCCACCGGTGACGGCAGATCGCGCACCCGAGCCCGGTATTCGGCATACGCCGCCTGTGCTTTCGCCAGCGCCGTATCGGCAGACACCTTGCCCGCGTGGGGCAGAATGTCCTTGCGCGTCAGACGCAGGAAGTTATCCAGTTCCTGCGCCCAATCGCGCATGGTCATCGGTTGGCGTGCCTGGGCCTGTAGCTCCGCCACTTCGATGTAAGCGGTGACGATACGGTTGAGCGTGTCCAGTTCATCGGCATTGAGGTAGTTTTTCGCAGTGCCCACATCCGCTTTGCGTACCGGCGCGCCTCGATTGGCCCCCGTCCAGTTCGTCAAACCCATGTTCGGCGCTTGTGCGTCCACCCGCTGCACGATCAGCTCCGCCGCGGTATGGCCGTGCGCGGCCCAGTGCATCTTGTTCTGCACGGTGGCGAAGAACTGCTTCGAGGTTTCCGTGTTCGGGTCGTAATCCATGCTGGTGGCGTAGATGTCCAGCACCTTGCGCCAGAACACCTTTTCCGAAGAGCGGATGTCACGGATGCGTGCCAGCAGCTCTTCAAAATATTCAGCGTCATCACCCCGCTTGAAGCGCTCGTCGTCCAGCAAAACCCCCTTGGACAAATAGGTTTTGAGCTGCTCCGTGGCCCAGCGGCGGAATTGCGTGCCTCGATGCGACTTCGCCCGGTAGCCCACTGCCAGCACCATTTCCAGGTTGTAGTGCTTGAGGCTGCGGCTGACCTGCCGTCCGCGCTCCTGGCGAACTTGTAAGTACGGCTTACAGGTTGCCCCTTCCACCAATTCCCCGGACTCGTAGATGGCGCGGATATGCTGAGTGATGTTCTGCGATGAACATTGGTACAACTCGGCCAGTTGCGCCTGCGTAAGCCAGATACCGTTATCCTGAAAACGCACCTGCACTCGGGTCTGCGCATCTTCCGTCTGGTAAAGCAGGAACTCGCCTTGCCCGGTCATTTGTGCAGCAGATGGCAGCGCCATTCCGCCGACGGGAAAGGGCTCTGAAGCCGTGGATTTCTTCGCCATCACGTCTCCTCGCCGGCATCGCCAAACAGATCGGGCACGCGTGCAGCTTCTCTTCCTCTCCCGCGTGCGGAAGAGGGTCGGGCAGAGGGCGCTTTCGGTGCAGGCTCCGGTTCAGGCTCCGCCATCGGCAGATTGGCCACATTCAAGCTGTAGTCGTCATGGCCCCACTCGCAGCGGGCCAGCACCATCTTCGGAATCTTCTTCAACGTCAGGTTGGGCCAGCGCTCCGCTGCTTTGGCCGCCGTGACGCTGTGGAAAGCGGCGCAGCACACCAACAGGCTCCGCTCCGGTCCGACTTCATCGGACAGGGCTTGCAGTTGCTCAGAGGACAGGTTCTGCGTGGTGACATAGATGAAATCGCGCTCGCTGGAGTGGCCGTGCTGCCACCAGTGCGTTTCTGACGGCGCGTAGTTGAAGCCTTCCAGCTTGGCCAGCGCCTCGGCCAGTTGCGCAGCGTTGTATTCTGGATTGATGACCGGGTTGCCCCAACGGTCGTTGACGATCAGGCTGGGGGCGAGGCGGTAGTAGCGGAAGCCGCCGCCGTCTTGCCAACCCACGCTCTCCGTGATGCCGCCCTTGTCCTCGCCGTCGATCACCTTCTTCAGGCGCGGGATGATGTGGGTGTGGCAATGCTCGCCGAGCTCCACCATGATCCAGCGGCGGCCCATTTTGTGCGCGACCGCGCCGGTGGTGCCGGAGCCGGCGAAAGAATCGAGGACCAAGTCGCCGGGGTTGGTGGCGATATGAATGACTCGCCGAAGTAAGCGTTCTGGCTTGGGAGTGTCGAAAGCGTTCTCCTTGCCGAAGAGCGCGTGAATTTCCTTCTTCGCCTCGTCGTTGTGACCGACCTCCTCATGCGGCCACCACGTAGAAGGCACCAGCCCGTCGACTTCAGACAAGTAGCGAATCAATCTAGGCACTCCATCTCCATCCTGCCCAAACCAGAATCGCCCCTCGGCTCGTAGCCGCAGGTACTCCGGCTCAAGGGTCGCCCAATGCCGACCTTCGGGCGGGTAATGTTCGCGGCCATTCGGGCCGACGATCTTGTACATTTGATTGGGCCGATAGCCGGCACCGGTAAACGAAATCGATTGCCACGGCCCACGTGAATCGTCGTTGGGATTCCTATACGGCGCACGCGTCTTCTCGTCCAGCTCTAGTCGATTCCGCGTGAACTTGAACCGCTCCGGGTCTTTGGCGTAAAGCAACACGTGGTCGTGCGCGTTACCAATCGCGGAGTTGTTATCTCGCGCATACCGCTTTTGCCAAACGCAATTTGCCACGAAGCACTTTCTGCCCAATACCTCATCGCACAGGACACGCAGATAGGGCGCTTCGTTGTCATCAATCGTGATCCACAGTGAACCATCGTCTGCGAGCAGCCGCTTGATGATCTCCAGGCGGTCGCGCATCAACCCAAGCCAGATCGAGTGCTCCAGGCCATCGTCGTAATGCGTAAACGCGCTGCCTGTGTTGTACGGTGGGTCAATGAAAACGCATTTTACTTTTCCAGTGAACTCCTGCTCCAGCGCCTTGAGAGCCAGCAGGTTGTCACCGAAGATCAGCCGGTTGTCGAAGATGTCGTTGTCGGAAACGCGATGCCTGGCGTGATAGGACTTCTCTGGATCTTCGAGCAGGATGCGCGGCTCCAGCTTGGGCCGCTTCTCCTTCCCGATCCAGGTAAGTTCTAGTTTTTGTTTGCTCATGACATCGCTCTCATAGTTGTGGCGCGCGGCTCGACAAGTAGTCGATCAGGCGCTTGCGGGGATACGCGTCCGCTGCATTCTGAATATTGCGTAGTGGCGCTATGGCCGGATCGCCGGCTAGCACGAAGTGCGTTTCCATCAGGTCGGCCAGAAAGGCTGCGACGTTGCCCTGGTTGCGGAAGTAAGCCAGTGGCCCCTCAAGAATGAGTCGTTGCCGCCCGAGATCGAAGGCCTGCTGCCGAAGTTGATCGAGCGGCTGGCTGATCAGCGCGGGAATCGTCGCCGGATCGATGACAGACGCCGTGCCAATCTTGTTGCGCAGGCGCTTCAACATGACCGCCGTGATGACGTGAATGCCGTGCCGATAAATCAGGCGCTCCTGACTGCGCGCCGGGGCGTTTTGCTCGTAGCCCACCACGAGGGTGCGGATTGCACGGTGGCACAAGACAGCGTTGATTACCGCCACTCCCGACAGGGCAGTGGTGAACAGCGCTTGGTATTCGGCGGAGTCGGGATTAGCGAGCCGCGCCGGCTCACTCTTGAGCCACACGGCGTAGCGTGGGTCTTTCTGTTGCGCGGCCAGTGCCCGCAGAGCTTCATCGTGCGTGATGGCATTGGGGCCGTTTGCGAGGGCCTCGGGGCGATAGTGGTAATCGAAGCCGAGGTGAGCGATCTCCTGCCGCAGCCGCTCCTGGTTTTCGTCGAGCGAAGCGAAATTCGCCGTCTGCACCGGGTTCTGATGGTTGCGGGCCTTGGTCACGCGCTTGCCGAACGGGCCGTCTGCAGGGGCTTTGATCAAGGTGAGCATCACCCTGGCGTCATCGATGCTCTTACCCGGATGCTGGCGCACGAACTCGGCAGCCGACGCCACCGTCTGCGCGCCGTTGATGATGGACAGGCCGCGCACCTTGAACTTCTTGACGCCATTCTTGTTGGCCTTCGGCTCGATCAGGTCGCAGACGGCTGTGACGCCGTTGTTCAGGTAGAAGAAGTCCACCGGGGCGTCATGCAAGGTCGCTTTGATGGCCTTGTTGACATCGGACTTGCTGCTGCCGAGGAAGTAGCGGATGTTGCGTTCGTACAGGGCCTTGCCGTGCGTCTGATGCAGGGCCACCAAGTCCGCCAGCCGCGCGACACCGTAGTACGTGGCTCGCGGGCTTTCGACTTTCGCGTGCTTCTGCAACGCGACATCCGTGTGCACGGGTTGGTAGGCTTGTTCCGCGAGCAGATCGCGGGCGATCTCGGTTGCCGTGTAGTACTCCACCTGCTTGGCCAGCCGCTCTTCGTCGAGGTCTTCGTCATCGAGCAGCGCCTGCAAGGCGTCGCGGGCCGTTTGCGATACACCATCGCCGGTGTAGGGTACGACCAGCTTGATGTGGCTGCATGCATCGAGTGCGCCCTCGATATCAGCCTTCCGATTCAGGACGTTCCCGTTGAACGCGGCGAAGTCCTGTTTGAGCAACAGGCGAACGCCCTCGCAGAACGGCAGCGCATCCTCCTGCTTGAACTGCTCGGATTCCTTCAGCTTGGTTTGCAGCAGGTACAGCGTCTCTGACGGCGCGTGATAGTGGATCGCGTCGATGCCCTTGTCGTTGAAGTCGTCCACGACCGAGGCGGCCGCCGCTTGCGGCGTGATGTCGAGCAGCTTGTGCAGGGCGAAGGCGCTGAAGGCCCGCGAAAGCTGTTTCGCCGCCTGATCGGCGGGATTGGTATTACCGAGCAACGGCGGTAGGAACGGCACGAAGCAGGCGGCGAGCACCTGCTTCAGGATGGCCAAGTACTGAGGTTCGAGCGCGGCCACGGTGATCAGCTCGGCTTTTTCAACGGATGCAGCCGGCGTGTCTCGCCAGCAGTAGCCCAATAGCTTCCGGACTTGCCGTTGCGGGGCCAGCCGACTTCGTGGTCAATCAAGGCATCCGCCAAGGCTAACACCTCCGCGCCGAAGGCCAGGGCATCGCTGTCCAGCAGGTCAAAGGACAAGGCGTTGAAGTGGCACCCCATAACGTTTCGGACCTGCGCGATTCGTGCCAGCTCGACAAGATGAGGCTCAAGCGCGCGAGGGTTATAGGTGATTGCGCCTGTTGGATCCTCATTCTTATGTTCGACCCGCAGATTCTTGCGCAGCTTGCTGTCGATGGCGGGCAAGAGCTCGCCCAGCGTGTAAGCTCCGGAGGTTTTCCTGGGAACACTGCATTCGTAGAGCAGGGTCAGGAAGTCCAGTATGGCTTCCAGAATGACACCCGCTTTGGCGCAGATCGCCTGATGGTCTGGTGCAGCGTCGCCAAGCATCGCGCGCAGTCGTTCGGCTTCGGGGATGCTTCTGCTGTGAGAAATGCCATTGTGGAGCGACCAGCGCGAAAGCTCCACGAACTGGCACTGTCCGTTCTTCAGCCATCCCCAGCGATACTTGTGCCGCCAAGGTCCGTAGTGCGTCGTTACGATGCAGTGACGAAATCTCGATACCGCGTCGTAAATCATATCGATTATGCGTTCGACGTGCGGCTCATCCACGCTGCCGAGCACGTCGTCCAGCACGAGTAGCTTGTTCTCAGGCGCGTCGCGTTCGGCCAATGCTAAAAAGACGCACAGACCAAGCGTGTCGAGGTGCGAGTCGCTGAAGTACGCCTGCGGCGGGGAATCCGGGTTGCCACCGAAGTCTGTTGCGATCTCCAGTGACGCTCGCTTTCCCTCCTCCAGCGCCAAGACGATCTTATTCAGCCCTTCTCCTGGATGAATGGCCTCGTAGAGTTCGCCCACCCGAATGGAGATGGCTCTGAGGATCGTGTCAGTGAAACTCTTGCGCTCGCGTTCGATCAGTTCAAGTACCTGCTTCAGGCGAGGAACGAGCACTTCCAGCTCTTTGGCTCGTTGCTCGTTTTCTTCTAGGATCTTGAGAGAGGTACGCAAGGCGCCGACAAACTTCTTGTCGGCGACGCAGGCTTCAGCGGTGCGCGCCCACTGGTCTCGCTTGTCCTGGTGCGCAACGATCCAGCTGTCCCATTGTGCAATGTCCGCGACCATCGGAAACGCCGGTACCGGGATGTCCGCCGGGACTTCTCCGCCCGTGCAGTACGCCTTGAACGCAGCAGCGTCAGTGGCTGCTGCCGTCCGCGCATCTTCGAGTCGTTGTTGGGCAAGCTCCACAGCCCTCGCTTTTCCGGCGACGGCTCGCTTTGCTGACTCCAGCTTGTTGTGCTGGCCTTGGGATTCGATACGCCTAGTAACCTCGGCCACCAGGCTGTCGGCGTTTTCGCTGCTCTCACACAGAGGGCAGACAGACGGATCTGGGTGGATCCTGAAGTGCGCCTGTGCCGCTTTCAAGATGTCCAGCACTTCCAGATAGTCACTGGCCATTGCGCCTTCGAGCGCCGCTAGTTCCTGTTGTGCCGCGTTACGCGCAGCTTCGGCACCCTTGAGGTCGCTGTCCAGGTCAATCACCTTCTGCGGGTGTGAAACGACCATATCCCACAGCGCAATCAACCGATCGACGGCGGCCTTGCGCCGATCGACTTGAGTCTGGTCACTTTGAACTTCCTGCACTGCCCAAGCAATGGCGTTGGCGCCCGGGCTCGCCGCTTCCGCCCAGAACCCCTCAATCGCTGCCCTATTCTCCGACACGCGGGTGCTGGCGGTGTTGTACTCGTTCTGCTTGTCGAGGATTAGCTTGCGAAGTGTGCCTTCGGACGCCTCCACTCCGGCGACGTCAATGAATCGGCCAATCTCCTTGTAGCGATCGGCTGGCTTGGCCTCAATAAGCCGGAGAATCTGAGTTCGCCGCAAGACGGCGACTTGGGGTCGAAGTCCCTCATTGCTCACCACCACGTCGCTCTTGCCTAGGGAAACGCTGCAGTTTCCGGAAGCCGTTTCCAAAGTTACCTTGACGTCGGCCGCCTTCTTTCCGATCGACGGCCAATACCTGCGCGTGGCGCCTAAGCCGCGAGTATCCAGCGAGCCTACTTCGCCGTTTCCAAGCAGGTCGAAAGCATCCGACACCGTGGACTTCCCCGTGCCATTCTCGCCATAGATGATGACGAGCTTTTTGCCCTTCTCGAATGACAAGGTGAAGGGCGTGACTGATCCTCGGAGATTCTCGATAGACAAACTGATGAGCGATGGGAAAGTCATTGCGCTTCCTCCTTCGCCAACGCATTTTCCACCGCCATGAGCCAGTCTTCCGCCTTCATCGTGCCAGCCGCAAGTTTCGCTTTGTACGTCTCGACATCTCCGGCAAGAAACAATCCGCCCTCTATCAACAAAGGAGCAACTACTTCAACCAATTCTTCGGAAAGACACTTCATCGGAACCTCACCACTTGCGTACGTATCGATCTCTTACGACCGAAGAAATGTAGGAATTCAAACCGCAGCCCTGCGCTGCCAAGGCTTTCATTCTCTCCACAACGATTTGGCCGGGGCGAACGGAGTTGTAAAGGTAGTTGCGATACCTTCCACTTTTGAAAACCACATGGATTGAATCCTCGGTCGCTTCATAAGAAGCGACGTTGGAATTTCCACTGAGATTGCGATAGGGCGTCATTTCAGCTCCCATTCCACGGTAAACAGCGTGCGCTCGTCGACCTGTTGCTTGAGCTGCACTTCCAACTGACTGATGAGGTCATTGCGCTGGGCTTCGACTTCGTCCTGCCGGGCAAAAAGCTCGCGGCGCAGCTTGCTGCGCTTGCCTTCCAGTTCACGCTGCTTCTTCTGCCATGACAGCTTTTCTTCCAGGGTTGGTGAGGTCGCGGCTGTTCGGCGCACCTCCTTGATCTCGCGGTCGATCTCCTTGATCTCCTGCTCCAGCCCCAGCTTCAGGTCGTCCGCCCAGGCATCTAGCTTCTGGACTTCCTGCTCGAAGTAGCCAAGGTTGCGCTGGTTGACGTCGCACAGGAGTGCGGTTTTGCGGGCTTCCGCGTCGGCCAGCAGGGTGGCGTCAGGGGCGTTGAACAGGCTCGCTGCCTGCATGGTCGCGGGCAGGCGCAGCAGTTTTTCCGGGTCTTCTTCCGCGAATACGACGCCGTCGGTTGTGCCCGCGGCAACCAGCAGGTGTTGCTCCTGGTTGCCGAGTGTCTCGACCGTGACCAGCTTCACGGTGAGCCATCCGGCCTTGCCGCGATAAGCTTCAAGCGTGCTGACCTTTGAACCGTGGGCGTTGTAGTCGAAGACGAGACGCGCCCCGTCGAGTGCGCGAGTCTTGGCCTGCTCGATGCCCCATCGCGCCAGCGGATGATTGATGCGGTATAGGTGCGCGTCGCCGGAGCGGCGGGGCAATTCGTAGCGCCCCAGCTCGATGCCCGCGAGGCCGTTATGCTCGATTCCAATCGGTATGTGGCGAAGATCGAAGCCATCGTCATCGAACGCGGCGCAATGGACCAGTTCGGCGCGGGTCAAGTCCATCAGCATGCGCTCGAAGCGGTTGCGCGCGTTGCGGCTGTCGTCGGCCCGCATGCGCAGCTTCTCCTGCACCTCCTCATCAAAGTTCTCAAGCAATACCTGGCGCGTCCTGACCATCGCCTCGTTGATCTCGCCGGAGAGGTCGAGCTGGAGTTGCTCGAAGCTGGACTTGATTTCTTCGGGCTCTCGGCAGTTCTGGTAGATCTCGGCGATACGCCGCTCGAAATCGACACCGGAGCCGATGGCGCCGAGAACTTCGTCGCTGGCCCCAAATACACCTTCGAAGAGCTGGAACTTCTGCGACAGCAGCTCGTACACCCGTGCATCGGCCTCATTGCTGCGGTCGACGAAGTTGACCACCACCACGTCGAATTTCTGCCCGTAGCGATGGCAGCGTCCGATACGTTGTTCGATGCGCTGCGGGTTCCACGGCAGGTCGTAGTTGATGACGAGCGAGCAGAACTGGAGGTTGATGCCTTCGGCTCCAGCCTCGGTGGCGATCATGACCTTGCCCCGCTCCTTGAAGTGCTCGACCAGGGCCGCACGCGTGTCGGCGGTCTTGGAGCCGGTGATGCGGTCGGTTCCTTCGTGGCGCTTCAGCCAGTCCTTGTAGATCGCCTGCGCACGCTGGTCGCTATTGGTGCCGTTGAAGAGCACGATGCCGTCGCCGTATGGCGTGTCGGCTAGCAAGTCGAGGAGGTATTCCTGCGTGCGCTTGGACTCGGTGAAGATGATGGCCTTTCTGGGCGCGCCTAGCCGATCCAGTTCGGCGAAGGCGCGATCCAGAGCGGTGAGCAGCGCCTTGCCCTTGGCGTTGTCACGGATGTTGGTTGCCAGCGTTTTGAAGTGGCGCAGTTCCTCGATCTCCTGCGCGATGACATCACGCTCGGCGCGGCTCGCCGTCTTTGTGCCCGGCTCCTGGTCTTCCCATTCATCGGCGGTCTCGTCGAGCGACTCATAGTCCTCGTCCAGTTCTTCGGCGAGATCGGGAACCACGGGAGCTTCATTCAGCACACCCTGGAGACGCTTGGCCATTGTCTCCAGCGCTCCCGCAATCGCGTGCGTGCTGGAGGCAAGCAGCTTCCACAGCACGAGTGAAATCAGTTGGCGCTGCCCGTCGGGCAGGGCCTTGAGGTTGGGGCGGCGCAGATAATCGGCGACGAGCCTGGAAAGTTTCTGCTCTTCGCTCGATGGCGTGAACTCCTCGACGATGGCCCTGCGTGCTGTGTACGAAACGTAGGGCTGAACCTGTTTGCGCAGGGTGCGCTTGCAGATGGGGGCCAGCCGGTCACGCAGGCTGCTGAAGGATTGCTCTCGGCCAGTGAACTGCGAGCGGAAGCTATCAAGGTCTCCGAACACGCGGTCATCGATGAAGCTGACCAGTCCATAGAGTTCGAGCAATGAGTTCTGCAACGGCGTCGCGGTCAGGAGCACCTTGGAGTGAACGCGCGACAGCGCCTCCTTGAGGGTCTTGGCGATGACGTTGCTGGTTTTGTAGACGTTGCGCAGGCGATGCGCTTCGTCGAGCACGACCAAGTCCCAGTCAATGCCCTTGACGTCGTCGGCCTTGGCCTTTGCGAACTGATAGGAACAGATGATCGGGCCGGACGCGAACAGGAATGGGTTCTGTCGATCCTGCTTGCGGATTGCTTTATAGTTTTTGGCTTCGAGGATCAGCCCTTGTAGACCGAACTTGTCCTGCAACTCCTGATGCCATTGCTTGCGCAGGTTCGCCGGGACGATGATGAGCATCTTGCGGCGCCGTTCGGCCCAGCGCTGCGAGATGACCAGTCCAGCTTCGATGGTCTTGCCCAGACCGACCTCGTCGGCGAGGATCACGCCGCGTGAGAGAGGATTACGACATGCGAAGAGCGCGGCCTCGACTTGATGAGGATTCAGATCGACCTGCGAATCGACCAGGGTCGAAGCCAGCGACTCCACGGAGTCGCCTGCTGCACGCCTGGTCAGCAGCCAAGCAAAGTACTGGCTCTGGTGCGGCGTCAGAAGCTGCTGTGTTGTCAACGGCGATCCTCCCCTTGTTCTTTCCCGAGCGTGATTCGGCGGCTGGCCTGGTCCGCGCTCACTCGGCCTCCGGCTTCTTCTTGTTGATGCTTTCGGCGATCCAGCGATCCAGATCTGAGCGGCGAAAGCGCCAGGTTCCTCCAAGCTTGAACGCCGGAATCTCTCCTTTCTGGGCAAGGCGATAGACCGTCCTTTTGCCGGCTTTGAGGTAGGCCGCGACCTCCTCAAGCGTGAGGATCTCGTTCTCGATGTCAGTCATCTGAAATCCATCTGATTTGATCTTTCGTGGCGTTGGATTGCCAAGTTTGTCCAATTCTACCAAGATGTTGTGGGTGCTGGCCAACTCCGCAATCCAGATAGCATTCCGCGATTGACGGCCGGCTCGACCAAGGAATCCGGTCATGCCGTAGTTCCCATTCCCTGCGGCGCAAAGCGAGAGCACGCGACAGCATCTGGCCATCCGTATCAACGGGAATGGCACGATGGGACAGACCAACCGCCGCACATCCGCATGGCCTTCGCTGGCCGGGCTGCTGGCCGTGTCGCTCTCGGCCCTGCAACCGGCCATTGCCGATGACAACCCGGAGCGTGAGCAGCTCGCTGCGGTTGCGCGCCAGCTCGACCTGATCGACCGCCTGGCTGAGCACGCCGCCAACACCGCGCCGCATGCGCGCGCCCGCTACCACTTCGATCACGCCCGGCTGCGTGCCGACCTCAAGCGTATCCGTGTGGGCGTGCAGGACTACCTCGTCCCGCAGCGCGCCCAGCCGCGTGATCCCGTTCCCCTGACCGGCGACTACGTGCGCCGTGATGAACGGCAGGAGTCATCGCCATGACGCCCACTGCCGCCCAGGTCAGCGCCTTCCAGGCCAACGGCGGTTTCACACCCGCGGCCGTCTCCACCGTCGTCCTCGGTTTCATCTTCGCCGTCCTGCTGCTGTGGGGCGTGTGGGCGATGCGCACCGCCTACACCGGTTGGGCCGAACAACGCCTCTCACAACGCCAGTTCCTGGGTGTCGTCGTGCGCTTCGTCGCGATGTACCTGGTGCTGACCTATTTCCTTCTGTCCTGACCACCACGAAAGGCCCGACTGCCATGAAGACCCATCCGATGTCCCATCATTTCACCCCTTCCATCCTCGCGCCGCTGGTGCTGCTGGGATTGCCGTTGTCGGCCCTGGCGCAAGGCCTGCCGACCATGGAAGACCCGTCGCGCGGCGCGGGCAGCGGCATCATGCAGACGCTGCAGAACTACGGCTACGACATCGTGCTGCTCATCGCTTTGCTCGTGGTCGCTTCGATGTTCGTCGGCGTCTGCTACCACGCCTACACGCGCTACTCGGAGATCCACACCGGCCGCGCCACGTGGGGCCAGTTCGGCCTGACCGTGGCCGTGGGAGCCATCCTGCTGGTCGTCGGCATCTGGCTGCTGACCAAGGCCACCGGCGTGCTGTAAGGGCCGGGACCGATGGCCGGCGCTATGGACAATCCGCGCGACGGGCTCGTGACTTTCTTGCCACACCGCCTGAACCGACACCCGGTGGTCGTGCGTGGGCTGACGGCGGACGAGTTGTGGATCTGTGCCGGCCTGTCAGCTGTGGCCGGGTTCTCGGCTGGCGTGCCGTTGGCCTGGCTGACTCACAGTATTGCCATGGTGCCGACGCTGATCGTCGCCGGGGTCGGGATTGGCGTCTTCGTGGGGGGCGAATTCCTGCGCCGACAAAAGCGCGGCCGCCCCGACACTTGGCTCTACCGCCAGCTCCAGTGGCGGCTCGCACTGCGTTATCCCGCACTGGCGGCCTACGCAGGGGGACGCCAGTTGATCACCCGCTCGGGCTGGTGGAGCACCCGGCGCCAGCGTCCCGCCAGAGCCGTCCGAGTGGGGGATGGTCCAGTGAGCGCGCCGGGCCGTTCCCAAGCGCGAGTCCCGGAGCACGCAGCGCGGAGGGTTGTCCATTGAGCCGATTCAAGAACGAGGTCACCCACCTGCAGGCGCATGTGAAGACGCTGCGTCTCGGTGCCGCCGCGCTGTTCGTGGTGGCGCTGCTGCTCGGTTTCGGCTGGTGGAGCGCGCCCAAGAGCCTGACCATCCATGTACCGCCGGACCTGCGTTCCGGCAGCACCCGACAATGGTGGGACGTGCCACCGGAGAGCGTCTATGCCTTCACGTTCTACATCTGGCAGCAGGCACAGCGCTGGCCGACGAATGGGGAGGAGGACTACCCACGCAACCTGCACGCGTTGTCTGCCTACCTCACACCGAGCTGTCGGTCCTTCCTGCAACAGGACTACGAGTTCCGGCGCAGCAACGGCGAGCTGCGCCAACGTGTGCGCGGCATCTACGAGATTCCTGGGCGGGGCTACGGCGACGATCCCACGTCGCGCGTACGGGCCGTGTCGGCAAGCAACTGGGTCGTCACGCTGGATGTGAGCGCAGACGAGTACCTGGGCTCCGAACAGGTCAAGCGCGCACTCGTGCGCTACGCGCTGAAAGTCGTGCGCATGGACGTCGACCCCGAGCGCAACCCCTTCGGTCTGGCATTGGACTGCTATGCGAACGCACCGCAGCGCATCGAGCGGCCATCGGCCCCATCGCCCGCCAGCCACCCCGCCAATGCTGGACCTCATCTGCAGGGGGAAGCCCCATGAAGCGCCTTGTCCCGCCGGCCTTGGCCGGCCTCCTGCTCAGCATGGGTCTCATCTCTGCCAGCCAAGCTGTGGAGATCCTGCGCTGGGAGCGTCTGCCGCTGGCCGTGCCCCTCGTGGTCGGCCAGGAGCGCGTGGTCTTCATCGACCGCAACGTGCGCATCGGTGTGCCGGAAAGCATCGGCGAGCACCTGCGCGTGCAGAGCGCGGGCGGTGCGATCTACCTGCGTGCGAGCGAGCCGATCCCGCCGACGCGGCTGCAACTGCAGGACGTGGAGTCCGGCGCGCTGATCCTGCTCGACATCGCGGCCGAGCCGGCAAAGGCGGGCCAGGTCCCGCTGGAGCCGGTGCGCATCATCGGGGGTGACGAGCCAGCCGGCCGGCGTCGCGACCAAGCCGGTGACTCGGCCAACGCAGATGAAGAACCCGGACCCGGTACGCCCACGTCGACAGCCCGGCGCACAACCCCTGTGTCCGTGGTACTGACGCGCCATGCGGCACAGAACCTGTACGTGCCGCTGCGCACTGTCGAGCCCGTCGCCGGCATCGTTCGCGTCAGCCTGCGCCGCAACCTCGCACTGAATACCCTGTTGCCCACGCTGCCCGTGCGCACACAAGCGCTGGCCGCGTGGCGGCTGGAAGACCAATGGGTGACGGCGGTACGGCTCACCAACACCTCCGCGCGCTGGCTGGACCTCGACCCGCGCGCGCTCCAGGGCGATTTCGTCGCGGCGACCTTTCAGCATCCGACCCTCGGGCCGGCGGGTCGGTCGGCCGACACCACCGTGGTCTACCTCATCACCCGGGGCCACGGCCTGGCCGAGTCGCTGTTGCTGGTGGTTGCCCCCATCGATGCGATGGCGAACCTGCCGCC
>JBEOKH010000464.1:0-3056 GCA_040275625.1 Thauera sp.
CGCCAACTTCATGAGCGCCGAGGTGGAGGGCGTCGCGGGGGAAACAAGGCGACGCATGTCTGAGGCGCGCAGCGCCGAGTTTGCGTCGCCGCCCCCGCGGCGTCCTCCACCGCGGGCAGCCCCGAGCGAAGCGAGGGGCCGCGAGTGCAGGCGGCGCACACCGCCCCGGCCCCGCGACCGAATCGACGCCGCCCCCTCCATCTCCTCGACCGTTTCGAAGCCGCGTCCACCGCCTCCTCTCCCCCGCCTGCAGCAACATTGCCGCAATGCAACATTGGCATCCCCGGGGTCTTTTAAGGGATAATTACAATCTTTCCCGATGGTGGCCTCCGGCCCGCGAACAGCATGCAGTCGACCCGAAACGTCAAACCCCCGGTGTTCAACCCCATCACCGGCGCCATCCGCGCCCTCGCGATGGACGCGGTGCAGCAGGCCAACTCCGGCCACCCGGGCGCGCCCATGGGCATGGCCGAGATCGCCGAAGTCCTGTGGCGCCGCCACCTGCGCCACAACCCGGCCAACCCCAAGTGGGCCGACCGCGACCGCTTCGTGCTCTCGAACGGCCATGGCTCGATGCTGATTTACGCGCTCCTGCACCTGACCGGCTACGACCTGCCGATCGACGAGCTCAAGCGCTTCCGCCAGCTCCACAGCAAGACCCCGGGCCACCCCGAATACGGCTACGCCCCCGGCATCGAGACCACCACCGGCCCGCTCGGCCAGGGCATCACCAACGCCGTCGGCATGGCGCTCGCCGAAAAGATCCTCGCCGCCGAGTTCAACCGCCCCGGGCATGAGATCGTCGATCACAACACCTGGGTATTCCTTGGCGACGGCTGTCTGATGGAGGGCATCTCGCATGAATCCTGCTCGCTCGCCGGCACCTGGGGCCTGGGCAAGCTCATCGCCTTCTATGACGACAACAACATCTCGATCGACGGCCACGTCGAGGGCTGGTTCACCGACGACACCCCGAAAAGGTTCGAAGCGTATGGATGGCAGGTGATCCGCGACGTGCAGGGCCACGACCCGGTCGAGATCGAGGCCGCCATCCAGCAGGCCAAGGCCAACACCGCCCAGCCGACGCTGATCTGCTGCAAGACCATCATCGGCGCCGGCGCGCCCAACAAGCAGGACAGCCACGACGTGCACGGCGCCCCGCTCGGCGCCGCCGAGATCGAGGCCACGCGCGCCCACATCGGCTGGAACCACCCGCCGTTTCACGTTCCGGCCGACGTCTACGCCGCCTGGGATGCGCACACCAGGGGCGCCTCGCTCGAGGCGCAGTGGAACGCCACCTTCGCCGCCTACCGCGCCGCCCACCCCGAGCTCGCCGCCGAGTTCGAGCGCCGTATGGCCGGCAATCTGCCCGCCGACTGGGACGCCCACGTCGCCGCGGTGCTCGCCAAGGTGACCGACAAGGCCGAGACCATCGCCACCCGCAAGGCCAGCCAGAACAGCATCGAAGCCTACGCGCCCAAGCTGCCCGAACTCCTCGGCGGCTCGGCCGACCTCGCCGGCTCCAACCTCACGCTGTGGTCGGGCGCCAAGGGCGTCAGCAAGACCAGCGGCGGCAACTACGTGTATTACGGCGTGCGCGAGTTCGGCATGGCCGCGATCGCCAACGGCGTCGCGCTGCACGGCGGCCTCATCCCCTACACCGCCACCTTCCTGATGTTCAGCGAGTACGCGCGCAACGCCCTGCGCATGGCCGCGCTGATGAAGATCCGCCAGATCTTCGTGTTCACGCACGACTCGATCGGCCTCGGCGAGGACGGCCCCACCCATCAGCCGGTGGAGCAGACCGCGACGCTGCGCCTGATCCCCAACATGGACGTGTGGCGCCCCTGCGACACCACCGAATCGGCCGTGGCGTGGGCGAACGCGATCGAGCGCCGTGACGGCCCGACCAGCATGTGCTTCTCGCGCCAGAACCTGCCCTTCCAGACGCGCACTTCTGATCAGGTCGCCGCGATCCGCAAGGGCGGCTACGTGCTGTCGGAAGCTGACGGCGGCAAGCCGCAGGCGGTGATCATCGCCACCGGCTCCGAGGTCGCGCTCGCCATCGCCGCGCACAAGGCGCTCTCCGACGAAGGCGTCGCGGTGCGCGTGGTGTCCATGCCCTCGACCAACGTCTTCGACCGCCAGGACGCCGGCTACAAGGCGAGCGTGCTGCCCGCCGGCCTGCCGCGCATCGCGGTCGAGGCCGGCACGACCGACGGCTGGTACAAGTACATCGGGCTGGAGGGCCGCGTGATCGGCATCGACCGCTTCGGCGAGTCCGCGCCGGCGGGCGAGCTGTTCAAGTATTTCGGCATCACCGCGGACGCGGTGGTGCAGGCCGTGAAGTCGGTGCTCTGACGACAGGCTGGCGCGGGAGCGGCTCCGGAAACGGACCGCTCCCGTTTCACATGAAGACGCCGCCCGACGCGGGCCGGCAGGGCATCAGCAACGCTAAACAACCGGTTTTCCACCGTTATTTCAGGGAGAAGCAACGATGAGCATCAAGGTCGCGATCAACGGTTTCGGTCGTATCGGTCGCTGCACGCTGCGCGCCATCTACGAGCAGGGGCTGCAGAACGAGTTCGAAGTGGTCGCCATCAACGCCTCCGGCGATCTGACCACCAACGCCCACCTGCTCAAGTACGACACCACCCACGGCCGCTTCGCCACCTCGGTCGAGACCGAGGGCGAGAACGTCATCATCATCGACGGCAAGAAGATCCCCTTCTACTGCACCAAGGACCCCCTGGGCGTCGACTGGGGCAGCCACGGCGTGGACGTGCTGCTCGAATGCACCGGCGCCTACACCACCAAGGCCAAGGCCCAGGTCCTGCTCGACCAGGGCGCCAAGCGTGTGCTGATCTCGGCCCCGGGCGGCGACGATGTGGACACCACCATCGTCATGGGCGTCAATGAAGAAGTGCTGCGCGGCGGCATGACCGTCGTCTCCAACGCCTCGTGCACCACCAACTGCCTGGCCCCGGTCGCCAAGATCCTGGCCGACAGCGTCGGCATCAAGCAGGGCCTGATGACCACCATCCACGCCTACACCA
>JBEOKH010000465.1:0-11747 GCA_040275625.1 Thauera sp.
GCCAAGGGCGCGCTCGGGCAGAAGACCAAGGCCGGCATCTACCGCAAGCAGGGCAAGCAGATCCAGGTGCTCGACCTGCACCTGCAGGACTACCGCGACAGCGGCGGCGAGGTGTTCCCGGATATCGAGGACATCCTCAAGCTGAAGAACCCGGTGGAGAAATTCGCCCAGCTCGCCGCGCACCCGCATCCGCAGGCGCAGTTCCTGTGGTCGGTGTTCCGCGACGTGTTCCACTACTGCGCGGTACATCTGGCCGCCATTGCCGACAACGCGCGCGACATCGATCTGGCGATGCGCTGGGGCTTCGGCTGGGCGCAGGGGCCGTTCGAGACCTGGCAGGCGGCGGGCTGGAAGGCGGTGGCCGAGATGGTGCGCGACGACATCGCCCACGGCCGCGCCATGTCCGACGTGGCGCTGCCGGCCTGGGTGTACGAGCGCGACGGCGTGCATGCGCCGGCGGGCTCGTACAGCGCCGCCGAAAACACCTTGAAGGCGCGCGCCGCGCTGCCGGTGTATCAGCGCCAGCTCTACCCCGACCGCGTGCTCGGCGAGGCGCCGGAAGATCGCGGCGAGACGCTGTGGGACAACGCCGGCGTCCGCCTGTGGCGGCGCACCGACCAGGACGCGCGCATCGGCATCGTGTCGATCACCTCGAAGATGCATGCGGTGGGCGAGGAGGTCATGGACGGCCTGCTCGAGGCGATCGCGCGCGCCGAGCGCGAGCTCGACGGTCTGGTGATCTGGCAGCCGGCACCGTTTGCGGTGGGCGCCAACCTGCAGCAGGTGGGCGAGGCCTGCCGTGCCGGGCAGTTCGAGCTGCTCGAGCAGATGGTGGCCAAGTTCCAGCGCACCTCGATGGCGATCAAGCACGCGCAGATTCCCGTGGTGGCTGCGGTGCAGGGCATGGCGCTGGGCGGCGGCTGCGAGTTCGCGATGCATGCGGCGCACCGTGTGTTCGCGCTCGAGAGCTACGTCGGCCTGGTCGAGGCGGGCGTCGGCCTGATCCCGGCCGGTGGCGGCAGCAAGGAGTTCACCTTGCAGGCGCATGCGCTGGCGCAGCGGGCGGCGGGTGGCGATGTGTTCCCCTACATCCAGAACGCGTTCCAGACCATCGCAATGGCCACGGTGGCGAAGAGCGCGCTCGAGGCCGTGCAGCTCGGCTTCGGCCGCGCGGGCGACGACGTGGTGTTCAACGCCCACGAGATCCTCCATGCCGCCATTCACCGTGCGCGCGCGATGGCCGAGTCGGCCTGGCGGCCGGCGCTGGTGAACCCGCAGGTCACCGTGGCGGGGCGCAACGGTATCGCCACCTGCGAAATGATGCTGGTGAACATGGCCGAAGGCGGCTTCATCTCGGCGCACGACTACCGCGTCGCCAAGGCCGCGGCCACCGCGCTGTGCGGCGGCGAGGTCGACACCAACCGGCGCGTGAGCGAGCAGTGGATCCTGGACGTCGAGCGCGCGCAGTTCGTCGAACTGCTCAAGACCGAGAAGACCCAGCAGCGCATCGCGCACATGCTGGAAACCGGCAAGCCGCTGCGCAACTGAGGGAGAACGAGATAATGAGCAAACAGATTCAGGACGCCTACATCGTCGCCGCGGTGCGCACCCCGGTGGCCCGGCGCAACGGTGCCTTCCGCCACGTTCGCCCGGACGACATGCTGGCGAGGGTGCTGCGCGACGTGGTCGCCAGGGTGCCCAACCTCGACCCCAGCGAGATCGGCGACGTCATCACCGGCTGCGCGATGCCCGAGGCCGAGCAGGGCATGAACGTGGCACGCATCGGCCTGCTGCTGGCCGGGCTGCCCGATGGCGTGCCCGGCATCACCATCAACCGCTTCTGCGCCTCGGGCCTGCAGGCGGTGGCCGATGCCGCCAATCTCATCCGGCTGGGCGAGGCCGACGTGATGATCGCCGCCGGCACCGAGAGCATGAGCGCGATGCCGCAGATCATGGGCAACAAGGTCAGCCTCAACCCGGAGATCTTCGCGCACGCCGAGAACATCGACATCGCCTATGGCATGGGTCTTACTGCGGAGAAAATCGCCCAGCAGTGGAAGGTGAGCCGAGAGGACCAGGACGCGTTCGCGGTCGAGTCGCACCGCCGCGCCTGCGCCGCGATCGCGGCCGGTCAATTTGCCGACGAGATCCTGCCCTACGCGGTGAAGTCCCACGCCCCGGGTGCGGACGGCACGGTGCGCATCACCGAGCGCGTGATCGAGCACGACGAGGGCCCGCGCGCGGACGCTTCGAGCGCCACGCTCGCCAGGCTCAAGCCGGTGTTCGCCGCGCGTGGCTCGGTCACCGCCGGCAACAGCTCGCAGATGTCCGACGGTGCCGCGGCGGTGCTGCTGATGAGTGAGGCGGTGCTGAAGCGTTACAACGTCGCGCCAATCGCACGCTTTGCCAGCTTCGCCGTCGCGGGTGTGCCGCCCGAGGTCATGGGCATCGGCCCGGTCGAGGCGATCCCGCGTGCGCTCGCGCGTGCCGGGGTGCAACTGGCCGATATCGGCTGGACCGAGCTCAACGAGGCCTTCGCTGCGCAGGCGCTGGCGGTGATGCGTCAGCTCGGCATGGATCCGGCGACGGTCAACCCGCTCGGTGGCGCGATCGCGCTCGGTCATCCGCTCGGTGCCACCGGCGCGATCCGTACCGCGACCTTGATGGCGGCGATGCAGCGCGATCAGGGCTTGCGCTACGGCATGATCAGTATGTGCATCGGCACCGGCATGGGCGCGGCGGGCGTTTTCGAGCGCGTCTGATGCGGCTTGCCGCCGGAGGCCGAGGGTTTGCTTTCGGCGGCATGGCCGGCAGGCGGTCGCGCGTGAACGGCGCTTCGCGACGATCTGCCGGTCTTCGGACGGCGTGGTTTTCGACCCGTTTTTCATCCTCCGCCGGCGTGCTGCAGGGTTGTCGGCGTATTGTGGATTTCACGTATTGGGCGCTCTTCGGGTATTCCCCTGCGTGATCGAGCGGTAACAATCTTTTATACTCCGCGCGTTTATCGACGCGGGAGCGCCCCGGCGTCCAGCCGCCGCGGCGGTTGTGGATGCGCCTTCGGCGGCCCCGTTCACTCTGTGGAACCTACGGGCGAGAGGCGCATGATTAGAATCAAACGCGGTCTGGACCTGCCCATCACCGGCGCTCCCGAGCAGCGTATCGAGGCCGGCCGGCCAGTGCGCAGCGTGGCCGTCATCGGATTCGACTACCACGGCATGAAGCCGACGATGGCGGTGCAGGTGGGCGACCGGGTCAAGCTTGGACAGCTCCTGTTCTCCGACAAGAAGACGCCGGGTGTGGTGTTCACCTCCCCGGGCGCGGGCACGGTGAGCGCGATCCATCGCGGCGAGCAGCGTGTGCTGCAGTCGGTGGTGATCGACCTCGACGGTGACGACGCGGTCGAATTCGCGCGCTACGACGACGCCGAGATCGATCGGCTCGACGAGCAGCGGGTACGTGCCAATCTGATCGATTCGGGATTGTGGACCGCGCTGCGGACGCGCCCCTTCAGCAAGGTGCCGGCGATCGATGCGCGCCCGCATTCGATCTTCGTGACCGCGATGGACACCCATCCGCTCGCAGCCGATCCTGCGGTGGTCATCGGCGCGCACAAGGAAGATTTCGCGCGCGGACTGCGCGTGCTTGGGCGCATCGCGCCGGTGGTGGTCTGCCATGCCGACGGCTCCCAGATGCCATGCTCCGGGCTGGCCAACGTGCGCACCGAGACCTTCACCGGTCCGCATCCTGCCGGGCTGCCCGGCACCCACATCCACTTTCTCGATCCGGTCAACGCCGAGAAGTCGGTGTGCTCGCTCAACTACCAGGACGCGATCGCGATCGGCAAGCTGTTCGCCAGCGGGCGCCTGTGGGTGGAGCGGGTGGTCGCCATCGGGGGACCGATGGCGGACAAGCCGCGTCTCGTTCGCGCGCGCCTCGGCGCCAGCCTCGACGAACTGACCGCCGGCGAGCTGAAGACCGGGCGAAGGGTGCGCGTGATCTCGGGTTCGGTGTTCGGCGGGCGCACCTCGCGCGGCGCCTGCGCCTACCTCGGTCGCTATCACCTTCAGGTGTCCTGCCTCGAAGAGGGGACCGAGCGCGAGATGCTGCATTACCTGCGCGCCGGCGTGAACAAGCACTCGGTGATGAACCTCTTCGTCTCCAAGCTGGCCGCGGGCCGTCTGTTCGACTTCACCACCAGTACCAACGGCAGTCCGCGTGCGATGGTGCCGATCGGGAACTACGAGGAGGTCATGCCGCTCGACATCCTGCCCACACAACTGTTGCGCGCGCTGATCGTCGCTGACACCGAGATGGCGCAGAAGCTCGGTTGCCTCGAGCTCGACGAGGAAGACCTCGCGCTGTGCACCTACGTGTGCGCCGGCAAGTATGAATACGGTCCCATCCTGCGGGACAACCTGACTCGCATCGAGAAGGAGGGTTGAGCATGAGTCTGCGCTCCTGGCTTGACAGCATCGAGCATCACTTCGAGAAGGGCGGCAAGTACGAGCGGCTCTACGCCCTCTACGAGGCGGTGGATACCGCCCTCTACAAGCCGCCGCTGGTCACCCGGACGACCGCCCATGTGCGCGACGGGCTCGACCTCAAGCGCATGATGATCACAGTGTGGTTGTGCACTTTCCCGGCGATGTTTTTCGGCATGTGGAACGTCGGCTATCAGGCCAACACCATCCTCGCCGCCAACGCGGAGCTGATGGCGGCGCAGGAAGGCTGGCGCTTCGCGCTGATGGGCGGAATCGCCGGCTTCGATCCGGCCAGCCTGTGGGCAAACTTCCTCCATGGAGCGACCTACTTCCTGCCCATCTACCTCACGACCTTCATCGTCGGCGGGTTCTGGGAGGTGTTGTTCGCGTCGATCCGCAAGCACGAGGTCAACGAGGGCTTCTTCGTCACCTCGGTGCTGTTCGCGCTCACCCTGCCGCCCGACACCCCGCTCTGGCAGGTGGCGCTCGGCATCAGCTTCGGTGTGGTGATCGCCAAGGAGGTCTTCGGCGGCACCGGCAAGAACTTCCTCAACCCCGCGCTCGCCGGCCGCGCCTTCCTGTACTTCGCCTATCCGGCACAGATGTCGGGTGATGCGGTGTGGACTGCGGTCGACGGCTACACCGGCGCCACCATGCTGTCGCTCGGCGCCGCCGGCGGCATCGAGGCGGTGACCGGCGCCGGCATCGACTGGATGAGCGCCTTCCTCGGCACGGTGCACGGCTCGATCGGCGAGACCAGCACGCTCGCCATCTTCATCGGCGGCGCGGTGCTGCTCGTGATGAAGATCGCAGCGTGGCGCATCGTTGCTGGCGTGATGCTGGGCATGGTGGCGACCAGCCTGCTGTTCAACGCGATCGGCTCCGACACCAACCCGATGTTCGCCGTGCCCTGGCATTGGCACCTGGTGATGGGCGGCTTCGCCTTCGGCATGATGTTCATGGCCACCGACCCGGTCTCGGCCTCGATGACCAACACCGGCAAGTGGATCTTCGGTGCTGTGGTCGGTTTGATGACCGTGCTGGTGCGCGTGGTGAACCCCGCCTTCCCCGAGGGCATCATGCTCGCCATCCTGTTCGCCAACCTGTGTGCGCCGCTGATCGACCATTTCGTGGTCGCGGCCAACATCAAGCGGAGGCTCGCGCGCAATGTCCACTAAAGAATCGACGACCCGCACGCTGATGGTGGCGCTCGCGGTCAGTCTCGTCAGTTCGGTCTTCGTCGCTGGCGCAGCGGTGTCGCTCAAACCGGTGCAGATCGAGAACCGCCAGCTCGACAAGCAGCGCAGCATCCTGTCGATCGCCGGTCTTGGCGGCGACGGCATGTCCGGCCGCGAGGTCAAGGAACTCTTCGCCAGCCGCATCAAGGCGCGCGTGGTCGACCTCGAGACCGGCGAATACACCGATGCCCACGATCCGGCCGTTTTCGACCCGCTCAAGGCGGCGCGCGACCCCAAGCTCTCCGATGCGCTCGCCGGTGAGGAAGACATCGCGCTGATCAAGCGTCGCGAACGCTTCACCACCGTCTACATGGTGGAGAAGGACGGCAAGCTTGAGTCGCTGATCCTGCCGATCCGTGGCTATGGCCTGTGGTCCACGCTGCACGGCTTCATGGCGGTGAAGGGCGACCTCAACACCGTGGTCGGCATGGGCTTCTACCAGCACGCCGAGACCCCCGGCCTGGGCGGCGAGGTCGACAACCCGAACTGGAAGGGGCTGTGGCCGGGCAAGCAGCTCTTCGACGAGCAGGGCAAACCCGTTATCCGCATCGTCAAGGGCGGCGTCGATCCGGCCAGCCCGCAGGCGAAGCACCAGGTCGATGCGCTCGCCGGTGCCACGCTGACCAGCAACGGTGTCGACCGCCTGATCCAATTCTGGCTCGGTGAGCAGGGCTTCGGCCCGCTGCTCGCCAGGCTGCGTACCCAGGGGGCTTGAAAATGGCCAAACCGACCGTCAAGGAAGTCCTGTTCAATCCGGTCTTCGCCAACAACCCGATCGGCCTGCAGATCCTCGGCATCTGTTCAGCGCTCGCGGTGACGTCGAACCTGCAGACCGCGCTGGTGATGTCGCTCGCGCTGACGCTGGTGACCGGCTTCTCCAACCTGTTCATCTCGATGATCCGCAACCAGATCCCGAGCTCGATCCGCATGATCGTGCAGATGGTGATCATCGCGTCGCTGGTCATCGTGGTGGACCAGATCCTCAAAGCCTACGCTTACGGTCTTTCGAAGCAGCTCTCGGTGTTCGTCGGCCTCATCATCACCAACTGCATCGTGATGGGCCGTGCCGAAGCCTTCGCCATGCAGAACCCGCCGGTGCTGTCGTTCTGGGACGGCATCGGCAACGGCCTCGGCTACAGCGTGGTGCTGCTCACGCTTGGCGTGATCCGCGAGCTCTTCGGTGCCGGCAAGCTCTTCGGCGTCGAGATCATCGCGCTCGCCAAGGATGGTGGCTGGTACGTCCCCAACGGCTTGCTGCTGCTGCCACCGTCGGCCTTCTTCCTGATCGGCCTGTTGATCTGGGCGCTGCGCACCTGGCGCACGGAGCAGCTCGAGAAGCCCGCCTTCCGGATGGCGCCGCAGGTCGTGGAAAAGGAGGCCTACTGAAATGGAACACTATCTGAGCCTCTTCGTGCGGGCCGTGTTCATCGAGAACATGGCGCTCGCCTTCTTCCTCGGCATGTGCACCTTCATCGCCATCTCGAAGAAGGTCGAGACCGCGATCGGTCTCGGTATCGCGGTCATCGTGGTGCAGACCATCACCGTGCCGGCCAACAACCTGATCTACACGTATCTGCTGCGTGACGGCGCGCTGGCGTGGGCGGGACTGCCGGACGTCGATCTGTCCTTCCTCGGCCTGTTGTCCTACATCGGCGTGATCGCGGCGATCGTGCAGATCCTCGAGATGCTGCTCGACAAGTACGTACCCAGCCTCTACAACGCGCTTGGCGTGTTTCTGCCGCTGATCACGGTGAACTGCGCGATCATGGCTGGCTCGCTGTTCATGGTCGAGCGCGATTACAACCTGGCCGAGAGCACGGTGTACGGCGTCGGCTCAGGCGCCTCGTGGGCGCTGGCGATCGCGCTGCTCGCCGGCATCCGCGAGAAGCTCAAGTACAGCGACGTGCCGGAAGGCTTGCAGGGCCTGGGGATCACCTTCATCACCATCGGCCTGATGTCGCTCGGCTTCATGTCCTTCTCGGGCGTGCAGCTCTAAGGAGACCGTGAAACGATGAATACCGAAATCATTCTGGGCATCGGCATGTTCACCGCCATCGTGCTCGCGCTGGCCGCGTTCATCATCGCCGCCCGCTCGAAGCTGGTGTCGTCGGGGGATGTCACCATCGACATCAATGGCGAGAAGAAGATCACCGTACCCGCCGGCGGCAAGCTGCTGCAGACTCTGGCCGGCAACGGCCTGTTCCTGCCCTCGGCCTGCGGCGGCGGCGGCACCTGCGCGCAGTGCAGATGCGTTGTCATGGAGGGCGGCGGCTCGATGCTGCCCACCGAAGAGTCCCACTTCACCAAGCGCGATGCCAAGGAAGGCTGGCGCCTGTCGTGCCAGACTCCGGTCAAGCAGGACATGAAGATCGAGGTTCCGGAGGAGGTCTTCGGCGTCAAGAAGTGGGAATGCACGGTCGAGTCCAACCCCAACGTCGCCACCTTCATCAAGGAGCTCACGCTGCGCCTGCCTGCGGGCGAGGACGTGCACTTCCGCGCCGGCGGCTACGTGCAGCTCGAGTGCCCGCCGCACGTCGTCAGCTACAAGGACTTCGACATCCAGGACGAATACCGCGGCGACTGGGACAAATTCAACCTGTGGCGCTACACGTCCAGGGTCGACGAGACCACGATCCGTGCCTACTCGATGGCGAACTATCCCGGTGAGAAGGGCGTGGTGAAGTTCAACATCCGCGTCGCCTCGCCCCCACCGGGCCGGGACGACATCCCGCCCGGCAAGATGTCGTCGTGGGTGTTCAACCTCAAGAAGGGCGACAAGGTCACGGTGTATGGCCCCTTTGGCGAGTTCTTCGCGCGCGATACCGACCACGAGATGGTCTTCGTCGGCGGCGGTGCGGGCATGGCGCCGATGCGCTCGCACATCTTCGACCAGTTGAAGCGCCTGCACAGCACACGCAAGATTACCTTCTGGTACGGCGCGCGCTCGATGCGCGAGGCCTTCTATGTCGACGAGTTCGACAGGCTGGCCGCCGAGAACCCCAACTTCACCTGGCACCTTGCGCTGTCCGACCCGCTGCCCGAGGACAACTGGACCGGCTACACCGGCTTCATCCACAACGTGCTGTACGAGCACTACCTCAAGGATCATCCGGCCCCCGAGGACTGCGAATTCTACATGTGCGGCCCGCCGATGATGAACGCTGCGGTGATCAAGCTGCTGCTGGACCTCGGCGTCGAGCGCGAGAACATCATGCTCGACGACTTCGGCGGCTGATCACCGGCAGCGCCTGGACGAACCCGCCCGCGTTCCCGGCCTTTACAGGCGGGCGCGGGCTTTTTGACGCATGGAGGCCCTGATGGCAGGAACCGTACAGATCGCTGTGGACCACGGTGTGGCCACGCTGACCCTCAACCGCCCGGATGCGCTCAACGCGCTCTCCGAGGAGATGATGGCCGACCTCGACGCCGCCACCCGCGAGCTTGTCCAGCGCAAGGACTTCGCGGTGCTCGTCGTCACCGGCGCCGGCGCGCACTTCATGGCGGGCGGCGACCTCAAGGACTTCGCCCGTCGCCTGTCGCTGTCGAGCGAGGCCCGCCACGCCCACTTCCGCGCGCTGCTCGAGCAGTATGTGAACCCGTCGATCCAGCGCCTGCAGTCGCTGCCGCAGCCGGTGATCGCGCAGGTGCGCGGCGCCTGCGCCGGGCTCGGCCTGTCGCTGATCGCGGGCTGCGACTTCGCCTTCGCCGCCGAGGACGCCAAGTTCACCACCGCCTATTCCGCGATCGCGCTCTCGGGCGATGCCGGCGCAAGCTACTTCCTGCCGCGCATCCTCGGCCGTCGCAAGGCCGCCGAGCTGCTGCTGCTCGCCGACCGCTTCGACGCCGCCGAGGCGCTGCGCCTCGGTCTGCTCAACAAGGTCGTGGCGGGCGCCGAGCTCGGCGCCGAGGTCGCCCGTCTCGCTGCCCGCCTGTGTGCCGGCCCGCGGCACGCCTACGCCGAGATCAAGCGCCTGCTCGCCGAGTCGCACGATGCCCCGCTCGAAGCCCAGTTGCAGAGCGAGGCCGAAGCCTTCGCGCGCTGCACCGCCAGCGCGGACTTTGGCGAAGGCATCAACGCCTTCTTCGAGAAGCGCAAGGCTTCGTTCCGCAGCGCCTGAGGCAGCACCGGGCGCGCAGCGTCACCTCACACGGGCGCCCACGACCTGCATCGCTCCTGTACGAAGCTTCGACTGCTCGCGGGAATCACCGCGACCACCGGTACGCCAGCTGCCCAAGCAGTTCGTGCAGCGCGAACCAGCCCGCGTACGCGGTGTTCTGGCTTGGCAGCAGGGGCAGCGCGTCGTCGGTTCCGGGGCGATCGCCACCGCCCAGCCAGGCCGTCGGCGCCGGGATCACCACGAGGCCGACGGCCTCGAACTCGCTGCGCGCGCGATCCATATGCATCGCATGGGTCACGAGCACGATGCGGCGCACGCCGGCGGCCTGCAGAGGGACGGCGGAGAAGCGCGCGTTCTCGCGCGTGTCGCGCGAGGCCGTCTCCACCCAGCGCGGTCCTACGCCGTGTTCGTCGTGCAGCAGGCGCTCCATCAGCAGCGCTTCAGGGGTGTCCCCCGCGGGCGCGCCGCCGCTCACCAGCACCGGCAGCCCTGTCTGGCGCGCGAGGGCCGCCGTATAACGGAGGCGCTCGAGCGCCAGCCGGTTGACCGTCTCGCCGCCAAATTCGGGCGCATGGCTGCGCTTGCCCGCGCCGAGCACGACGATTGCCTGCGCCTCGCGCAGCCGCGACGCATCGAGCAGATGCGGATATTCCACCCGCGCGACCAGCCAGCCCACGCTGAAAGGCATGATCAGCAGCAGGTTCAGCGCCACGCCCCCCCAGGCCAGCAGGGCGCCCAGGCGCGGACGCCGCCGCAGCACGAGCAGGCCGAGCACGATCGGCAGCAAGGGCAGCAGCGGCGGCAGGGCCAGCACCGCGAGCAGCTTCTTGAGCCAGAAGAGGAGGGTGCCCGGATCGAATTCCATGTTCGGCTTCGCAGTGCTTCGTCAGTGAAGGAAGGGCAGCGGGCAGGCGCACGCGTCGCGAGATGCCAAGGAAAGGGCGCGCAACGGTCCTGCGCTGGTGTGGCAGGCGCCTTTGCCGCCTGTCCGCGCCGCGGAATCGGCCACGGGTCCCACCCCGGTCGTTGGGCGGTGAGTTTGGCGGCGGCTGCCGTGGCCAGTATTATCGACGCATCGAGCCTGTTTGCAGCCTAATGCACCTTCCGAACGCTTCCTGTCGCCTCCCGCGACCACCAGGCCTTGCGCCGCGCAGCCCTGCCGCAGCGAGGACGCTGGCCCATGCGTGAAGCCCTCTGGCTGCTGGCGCTGCTGCTGGCTGCGTACGCCGCGTTCGAGTTCCTGCGTGCCTTGCGGCTGCCGCGCGCAGAAAAAAAGGCTGCCCCAGAGGTGACGGGGCCGGGGCCGCGTACCGCCGCAGTGCCATCAGCGGCCAACGACGAGGCGGACGCGGATGACGACTTCCTTGCCTATGCGCCGCTCCCGGCTGCGGCGGGTGCCGACTCCGGGCCCCCGGCGGCGGCACCCGCGATGGCGCCCCCGGATCACGCCGCCGAGCGCTTCGCGCTTGAGCTCGAAAACTCCCGCCTGCGCCAGGCGCTGCAGGCCCAGCGCGACCTCGTCGCCCTGCAGCAGGGCGAGATCGATCGTCTTGTCGAGGACATCACCGCCCTGCGCGACGAACTCGAGCGCCAGAGCTCCGGCGCGGCGAGTTCGCCCGAGTACACCGAGGCCCTCGTGCTCGCCGCCCAGGGCCTGAATGCCGAGATGATCGCCGAGCGCTGCGGCATCTCGCTCGCGGAGGCCGGCCTGGTGCTTTCGCTCGCACGCCACGAGGAGGGGCCACGGTGAAGGCGCCGCAGACGAAGGGCGGGGCGGCCAGGAAAGGAGGCGTCGCGAACGGACGAAGCGGTGGGGGCGGCCTCGCGCCGGGCCCCGCCCTTCCGCGTCAAGATGCGGCGTCAGGCACGGCGGTCGTGCGCGCTCCGCGCCGCTTGGCGCTCGCGCGTGC
>JBEOKH010000466.1:0-8154 GCA_040275625.1 Thauera sp.
GATGCGAAGGGTCGTATCCGCGAGCGTTACGACCTGCAGCCCGGTACCACCTATCTCGCCCGCCCCGACCAGCACGTCGCCGCGCGCTGGCGTGCCCTCGACCCGGCCCGCGTGCGCGCCGCCGTCGCCCGCGCCACCTGCAACGCCTGAAGGAGACCGCCATGGCCCTGAACACCCAACCCAACCTGTTCGAACCCGGCAAGCGCTATTTCCGTGCCTTCTCGCCGGGCGACGACTTCTACGAAGCCCTGATCGAGACCCACCGCGAGCTCAGCGACGAGCAGAGCGAGATGGTCAACGCCCGCCTGATCCTGCTGCTGGCCAACCACATCGGCGACATCGCGGTGCTGCGGGAGGCGATGAAGCTCGCACGCGAGGGGGTGGCGGGCGAAGGCTGACGAAGTCTTTCGGCGCGCGCGGTGGCTCTTCAGCCGCCCGTTCGCGGCTGCCGCCGCTCCTACAGAAGAGTCCGGCGCGCCAGAAGAACCCGGCGCGCCAAAAGGAACCCGGCGCGCTGTTTCATGTAGGAGCGGCGGTAGCCGCGAACGGGCGATAGGGCCTCGCAACGGGCGCCGGTGCGCGCGAGGCGGCTCGATTCGCGGCTGCCGCCGCTCCTACAGGCGAGCCTGACGCGCGGTGGGTCGTGCGGGGCGGTGCTTCCAGGCAATCCGTGGCGCGCCCGTTTCCCCGCATCACCGCCCCGCGAACGCCCCTTCCCGCGCCACATATCCGAACAGCGCCTCGCGAAAGCTCTGCGCCGCCGGCGACAGCGAGCGGCCGTTGCGGCTGAAGACGTAGAACCGGCGCGTCACCTCGGGCTCGACCAGCGGTCGCATGTCGAGCCGGTACAGGTTCACCAGGGAGGCGGCGTAGGGGATGCAGATGGTCACGCCGAGCCCGGCGGCGACCATGCTCAGCGCGGTCGACATGAAGGTCACCGTGGTGGCCGGGTCGAGTTCGCCTTCGCGCATCGCGTTGTGCAGGTCCACCGACAGGCGCTCGGTGAACTGCCCCTGCAGGGTGATCAGCGGGTGATCGACCAGGTCGGCCCAGCGCACCCGCTCCCGTGCCGCGAGCGCATGTCCTGGCGGGAAGACGGCGTGGAAAGGCAGCTCGAAGAGCAGCGTGGCATCGATGTCCGAGTTCGGGTCGCGCTCGGGACCGAGGCCGAAATCCACCTCGCCGGAAAACACCCGCGAGGTCACGCTCTCCACTGCGCAGTCGATCAGGCGGATGTCCACCTCCGGGTGTTCGCTGCGATAGCTCGCGATCACCTCGGGTAGCAGGGTGCACGCCATCAGTTGCGGCGCCGCGACCCGCACCACCCCCTTCTTCAGCGCCTTCAGGTTGGCGACCTCGTCGAGCGCCCCGTCGAGGTCGGCGAGGATCTTGTCGATCAGGGGGTAGATGCCGCGCCCGATCTCGGAGAGCTGGATGCGCCGCGTGCTGCGGTCGAACAGGCGCACGCCGAGCGTCTGCTCGATCTCCTTGATCAGCCCGCTTAGCGCAGACTGGGTGATGAACAGGCTCTCGGCGGCCAGCGTGAAGCTGCCGGTACGGGCCACGGCGACGAAGGCGCGCAGCTGGCGCAAGGTAATATTCATCGGATTGTCCGATAAGTTGATATGAAAAATCTGTTGGAATGATAGAAGCTTTTCGCCTTTAATGGCGTTGTGCCTTATCCGGCGATAAACAAAACGCTTCGCCGGCCCCCTATAACGAGGATGGAGCAAGGAGACTGCAATGACCCCGATCGTGAAGAAGATCCACCACGTGGCCTACCGCTGCAAGGATGCGCTCGAGACCGCGCGCTGGTACGAGCAGCACCTGGGCATGAAGCTGGTGCTGTCGATCGCCGAGGACGCGGTGCCCTCGACCGGCGAGCCCGACCCCTACATGCACATCTTCATGGATGCCGGCATGGGCAACGTGCTCGCCTTCTTCGAGCTGCCCACGCGCGCGGCGATGGGGCGTGACGAGAACACCCCGGCGTGGACCCAGCATCTGGCGATGGAGGTCGATTCGATGGAGACTCTGCTCGCCACCAAGGCGCGCCTCGAATCCGAGGGCATCCAGGTCGTCGGCCCCACCGACCACGCGCTGTTCCAGTCGATCTACTTTTTCGACCCCAACGGCCACCGCCTTGAGCTCGCTTGCAACACCCACCGCCCGGGCATGCTCGAGGCGCTCGACAAGGTCAAATGGGACATGCTCGAGGAGTGGGCGCAGACCAAGAAGGCCCCCAAGCACGCCGCCTGGATGCACGACGGCAGCTACAAGGAGATGTTCAAGTGAAATTCGCCACCCTCAAGCAAGGCGGCCGTGACGGCACCCTGGTCGTCGTCAGCCGTGATCTCACCCGTTGCCGTCCGGTGCCGGCGATTGCCCGCACGCTGCAGGCCGCACTCGACGACTGGCAGGCCTGCGAGCCGCAGCTGCGCCAGGTCTACGAGGCCCTCAACAGCGGCGCGGTGGACGCGCAGCCCTTCGATCAGGCCGCCTGCGCCTCGCCGCTGCCGCGCGCCTACCAGTGGGCCGACGGCTCGGCCTACATCAACCACGTCGAGCTGGTGCGCAAGGCGCGCAACGCCGAGATGCCGCCTTCGTTCTACACCGACCCGCTGATGTACCAGGGCGGCTCGGACAGCTTCATCGGCCCGCGCGACGCGGTGGTGGCCGACGAGGCCTGGGGCATCGACTTCGAGGCCGAGGTCACCGTGGTGACCGGCGACGTGGCGCTGGGCGCCACCCCCGCCGAGGCGGCGAAGGCGATCCGCCTGGTGATGCTGGTGAATGACGTCAGCCTGCGCAACCTGATTCCCAACGAGCTCGCCAAGGGCTTCGGCTTCTTCCAGAGCAAGCCGGCCTCGGCCTTCAGCCCGGTGGCGGTGACGCCCGACGAACTGGGCGAGGCCTGGAAGGACGCCAAGGTGCATCTGCCGCTGGTCGTGCATCTCAACGGCAAGATGTTCGGCAAGCCCGAGGCGGGCCTGGACATGACCTTCGACTTCGGCCAGCTCGTCGCCCACGTGGCGAAGACGCGCGAACTCGAGGCGGGCTCCATCATCGGCTCGGGCACCGTGTCGAACAAGCAGGGCGACCTGTGGGGCTCGTCGATCGAGCACGGTGGCGTCGGCTACTGCTGCCTGGCCGAGGTGCGCACCTACGAGACCATCGAGCAGGGCAAGCCGGCCACGCCCTTCATGCGTGATGGCGATGTCGTGCGCATCGAGATGTTCGATCGTGAAGGGGCTAGCGTGTTCGGCACCATCGAGAACCGCGTCGCCGCATTGCGCGGCTGAGTTCGCCGCGCCTGCCGACGGCCGCCCAGAGGGCCACGGCAGGCAGCCCGCAAGCATTTCATGCATCCGGCCGCCTGCGTGGCGGCCACCCCCGACCTCGGAGAGAGAGACAGATGAACAAGAAGACCCTGATCGGCATCGCCTTCGCCGCAGCCCTGATCGCCGGCCCCGCCAAGGCCGAGGAGATCGTCCTCAAGGTGGCGCACTTCTGGCCTGCCACCGCGCTCAGCCAGCAGAAGATCCTCGAGCCCTGGTGCGCGAAGATCGCCGCCGAGTCGAACAACCGCCTAAAGTGCCAGATCTTTCCCGCCATGCAGCTCGGCGGTACGCCGGCGCAGCTGATCCAGCAGGCCGCGGATGGCGTCGCCGACATCGTGTGGACCCTGCCTGGCTACACCGCCGGCCGCTTCCCCTCGGTCGAGGTGTTCGAGCTCCCCTTCATCGCGCGCGGCGCCGAGGGCGCCAGCCGCGCCGCCTGGGAGTACTACGAGCAGTTCGGCAAGAAGGATTTCGAGTCGGTCCGGCCGCTCGCCTTCCACGTCCATGACGCCGGCCACATCCACAACAACAAGCGCGAGATCAAGAGCCTGGCCGACTTCCGCGGCCTCAAGATGCGCGCGCCGACGCGGCTCACCAACCGCATGATCGCCCACCTCGGCGCCACCCCGGTCGCCATGCCGATGCCGCAGACCCCCGAGGCGGTGTCGAAGGGCGTGGTCGACGGCTACGTGCTGCCGTGGGAGGTCATCCCGACCATGAAGCTGCACGAGATGACCAGGTTCCACACCGAGATGGACCCCTCGCAGCCCTCGCTGTACACCACCTTCTTCACCATCGCGATGAACAAGGCCAAGTACGAGAGCCTGCCCGACGACCTCAAGAAGGTCATCGACGCCAACTCGGGCGCCGATTTCTCGGCCTCGATCGGCCGCGCCTGGGACGAGTCGGCGCCGGCCGCGCGCAAGCTGGCGCAGGAGCGCGGCAACCAGTTCCACACCATCCCGGCCAGCGAAGCCGGCGCCTGGGTCAAGGTGGGTGACCGCCTCGCCGAGGAGTGGGTGAAGGAAGTCACCGCCAAGGGCTACCCCGGCCAAGAGATGCTCGACAGCGCGCGCGCGTCGATCGCCAGGTACAGCAAGTAAAGCGAGCTCCAGACCTACGGGCATGTCGTCTTCGATATGCCCCGGGTGCTCGCGTTTCCGGGTCGCCGGGCATCCCTTTCGGGTGCTCGCGCAGGGCGACCCGCCTCCCCCCTTCGGCTTAGGCAGAGGACTTCGCATGCCCTCTCCGCATGCCCTGCCAGCCGGCAATAGATCGAGACCGACATGTGCAAGAACAAACCCTTTATGGCTGCCATTGGCGCTGCCGTGTGTGCAACCGCCTTGCTGTTTTCCGCCACGGCCCAGGCCCAGGCTCCTTCCCCGGCGCAAACCGCTTCCGGTACGCGACTCGTGCTGCTCGGGACCGCCGGCGGACCGTCGATCAAGAAGGCGCGTGCCCAGCCTTCCAACGCGTTGATCGTCAACGGCGAGGTCTACGTTATCGATACCGGTAACGGGGTCGCCCGACAGATGGCGCTCGCCGGTATCGACGTCAAGAAGCTGCGCGCCGTCTTCATCACGCACAACCATTCGGACCACATGGCCGACTACGGCACGTTGTTGCTGCGTGCAGCGTCGAGCGGACTGAAGAACACGGTGCACGCCTTCGGTCCGCCCCCGCTTTCGATGATGAACAAGGCCTACATGGCCTTCGCAGACTGGGATGTCCAGCTCCGCGTGCGCGACGAGGCGAAGCCCGAGCTCGCGGACATGGTCAAGGTGCGCGAGATCTTCCAGGACGGCGTGATCTATCAGGACGAGAACGTCAAGGTGACGGCTTTCGAGGTGCCGCACGGTGCGGCCGCGCCGTCGTATGGGTATCGCTTCGACACGCCGCACAAATCAATCCTGTTCTCCGGGGATACCACGAAAAGCGACAACTTGATCAAGCATGCGCAGGGCGTCGATATCCTCGTCCACGAGATCGTCAGTGTGCACGGTGCAGAGGCGATCGGAGAGCGGATCGACCCGGGTAACAAGGAGCTCGTACGCCATATCGTGGAAGCTCATACCAAGCCTGATGAGGTCGGTGAAGTGGCGACCGCGGCGAAGGTCGGCAAGCTCGTCCTGACTCACTTCGTGCCCACGGGGCTGCCCAAGTTCGATAACCCCCAGGCATGGATTGATGCGGTCAGAGGAACCTACGCCGGCGAGATCGTCGTCGGCGAGGACCTGATGGCCATCGAGTGATGGCGTTGCACCCGGTGTTCGAACAAGGGCCGGGTGCGCAATTCCATGACGATAACGGGAGATCCAACATGGCAGAAGTCATCCCCCAGCTCGACGAACAGGTCGACCCCGGGCCGCGCGACGCGGTCGGGCACTTTCTCTTCGCGTGGTCGCAGCTCTCGGCGCTCGGCGGCGCGGTGCTGCTGTTCGCAGCGTGCGCGCTGTCGGTGTACAGCGTGGCCGGACGCTGGCTGTCCGGCACGCCGGTGCTCGGCGACGTCGAGATGGTGCAGATGGCCTGCGCGCTCGCGATCGCCGCCTGCCTGCCCTATGCGCAGATGAAGAACGCGCACGTGATCGTCGACTTCTTCACCGCCAGCGCCCCGCTGGGCGTGCGCCGCACGCTCGACCGCATCGCCTCGCTCGTGCTCGCCGCCGCCGCCGCGGTGATCGCCTGGCGCAGCTTCGTCGGTGCCGTCGAGGCGGCGAATTCGGGCGAGAGCAGCATGATCCTCGGCTGGCCGCTGTGGTGGTCCTACCTCACGCTGGGGCCCGGCTTTCTGCTGCTGTCGCTCACCGGGCTCTATACCGCGTGGAAGGGCAGCATGCACAACGAAGTGGGTGAACAACAATGAGCAGTGTGACGATCGGTTTCCTCGTCGGCGGCCTGACCCTGGTGCTGCTCGCGCTGCGCATCCACATCGGCATGGCGATGCTGGTGGGCGGCTCGATCGGCTACATCGCGGTGTCCGGCTGGGATCCGCTGATGAGCTACTTCAAACACCTGGCCTACGGCCGCTTCTCGGTGTATGACCTGTCGGTGGTGCCGCTCTTCCTGCTGATGGGCAACATCGCCTCCCACGGTGGCCTGTCGCGGCGGCTGTTCGAGGCCACCAACGCCTTCCTCGGTCACTACCGCGGCGGCGTGGCGATGAGCGCGATTGGCGCCTGCGCCGGCTTCGGCGCGATCTGCGGCTCCTCGCTCGCCACCGCGGCGACGATGGGCAAGGTCGCGCTGCCTGAGCTGCGCCGCAACCGCTATTCGCCCGCGCTGGCGACCGGCGCGCTCGCCGCCGGCGGCACCCTCGGCATCCTCATCCCGCCCTCGGTGGTGCTGGTCATCTACGCCATCCTCGCGGAGCAGAACGTCGCCGCGATGTTCATGGCCGCGCTCATCCCCGGCCTGATCGCGATGTTCGGCTACATGGTGGTGGTGGCGATCTATGCCCGCGTGGTGCCCGATGCCGGCCCCGCATCGGTGCGCATGAACTGGCCGCAGCGCATGGTGGCGGTGGGGCGCGTGTGGCCGATCGTGACCGTGTTCGTGGTGGTGATCGG
Source organism: Thauera sp. (assembly GCA_040275625.1). GTDB lineage: Bacteria > Pseudomonadota > Gammaproteobacteria > Burkholderiales > Rhodocyclaceae > Thauera. The sequence goes on from JBEOKH010000466.1 coordinate 6,911, forward strand.
CGGCATCTACGGCGGCATCTTCACGCCCACCGAGGCGGCGGCCGTGGGTACCATCGCCACCACCGCGCTCGCCGTGATCTCGCGCGAGCTCGACTTCAAGGGCTTCACCCATGCGGTGTTCGGCGCCGCCGAGTCGACCGCGATGATCTTCCTGATCCTGCTCGGCGCCGACGTGCTCAACGCCTTCCTCGCGCTCTCGCAGATGCCGCAGGCGCTGGCACAGTGGGTGCTCGGCAGCGGGATGTCGCCGGCCGCGGTGCTGATCGGCATCATCCTGGTCTACCTGCTGCTCGGCTGCGTGATGGACAGCCTGTCGATGATTCTGCTGACCATCCCGATCTTCCTGCCGATCGTGATGGGCCTCGACTACTGGGGCCTGAACCCGACCGACAAGGCGATCTGGTTCGGCATCCTCGCCCTGATGGTGGTCGAGATCGGCCTGATCACCCCGCCGGTGGGCATGAACGTGTTCATCATCAACAGCCTGGCGAAGGACATCCCGATGCGCGAGACTTTCCGCGGCGTGCTGCCCTTCCTGGCCTCCGACCTGGTACGCATCGCACTGCTGGCCCTGTTCCCGGCCCTGTCGCTGTGGCTGGTGCATGTGCTCGGCGGTTGAGCGGCGAGATTTCAACGAGGATGCGAAGCATGAAGCTCCATACCTACTTCCGCAGTTCGGCGGCCTACCGCGTGCGCATCGCGCTCAACCTCAAGGGCGTGGATTACGAGGCCGTGCCGGTGCATCTGGTGCGTGGCGGCGGCGAGCACCGCCAGCCGGCCTACCTCGGCCTCAATCCCGCCGGCCTGGTGCCGGCGCTCGAGGACCAGGGCCAGGTGCTGACCCAGTCGCTGGCGATCATCGAGTATCTCGAGGAGACCCATCCGCAGCCGGCGCTGCTGCCGGCCGCGCCGCTCGACCGCGCCCGTGTGCGCGCGATCGCGCAGGCCATCGCCTGCGACATCCATCCGGTGAACAACCTGCGTGTGCTGCAGTACCTGACCCGCGAGCTCGGCGCGGACGAGGTGCAGAAGAGCGCCTGGTACCGGCACTGGATCGGCGTCGGCCTGCAGGCGGTGGAGGCAATGCTCGCGGGCGATGCGCGCAGCGCTGCGTTCTGCCACGGCGACACGCCCGGTGTGGCCGACTGCTGTCTGGTGCCGCAGGTCTTCAACGCCCGCCGCTTCGGCTGCGACCTGTCCGCGATGCCCACCGTGCTGCGCATCGCGGACAACTGCGCGGGCCT
>JBEOKH010000467.1:0-8133 GCA_040275625.1 Thauera sp.
ACCCGGAGCTTGAGACCTTCACTGTAAGGCTCGCGAATGTGAGCTCTACGCTGGAGCGCCGCGTGGGACCCAGGTTCTACCGGCGCGCTCTGCACTATTGGCATCAGCTCCTGACCCGGGAAGAGGTCAACGGTGCCACGCTGCTCGCATTCGAGGCAGCGAAAGGCGTGCTTTTTGCCAGCCGATTTCAGAATGGCGGGGCGCGAATGGTCCCCACGCTGCCGATTTGGCAGGACCTCCTAACCCAGTTGGAAGAGTTGCCTGACGAAGCTGCCGCGCAGTTGGATGGGCAGTTCGAAGCGGAAGAAACCGAGCGCCTGCTTTTTTCTTCCACCGGCGGCGCCTTGAACCGTCATGTCGTCTCCGGATTGGGAGACTCTGGTCGGCTGCTCGAATTGAGGATGCAGCTGGACCAGCTGGTCCTGGGCTTTGACTGGTACCCAGAGATACCCCACCTGAGCTTCCTGGGCATGAGGGGGATCCAACAGCTCTTGCAGCCGAACACCGTGCTGGTGTCTCTCCTGGACCTGCCGACGGAAAGTACCACCGGGAACAACACGTCCTATGAGCTAAAGGTTCTCATTGTTGGGAAGGACAGCCACCATCTGGTATCGGTGGAGAGCGGCGGTGCGCACTTCCAGAACGGCCTGAACGACCAGACATACGATCGATTCGCCAGCCTCGTGGCCGGCTGGCGGCAGCACATCCTTCGGCAGCTGGACATCGAGTCCGAGGTCGCGCTCCGGGGGGTGTGGCCGGCGGACATGAGAAACGCCAGGGATGAAGAGGAGGCCGCGCGCTTTGCCGCCAGCCAGCTGTTTCCACCGGGGCTCGTCGAGTACCTGGAGTCGCTCCGGGAGAAGGGCGCCGACCATCTGCTCATCAACGCGCATGGTTCCCTTCACTTCTGCCCCTTCCATCTCCTAGCGGGCGACTGGGGCCGAGTCGCGGACCGGTGGACAGTCACCTACCTCCCGGTCATCGGTCAACTGCGCCCGAGCCACGGAGATGCTGACGGGCCACCCGCGAAACGGAGCGGTGCGGGCGTGTTCGGCATCTCGTCCGGTCCGAACGCCACGGAGGAAGAACACCTACCCAACGCGGCCAAGGAGGTGCAGAGCATTGCTGACGTGCTGGGGTGCGCCGCCTTCGTGGATGAGGATGCGACGCGCGATGCCTTCTTGCATTCGCTTCGAACAGCGCAGTACGTCCATGTCGCCACGCACGGCGAGCATTGCCCTTACGCGCCTGCTTTCCAGCGCATCTTCCTGTCGAACGGCAGCCGCAGCGAGGCTGTGTATGCCTACGAGATCCTCGAGGAAGACCTGCGCAGTTTGAAGATTGTCAGCTTCAGCGCTTGCGAGACGGCCTTGGGCCGGTATGACGAGGGCGACAATCTTCGGGGCCTGGCGGCTTCATGCTTCCTGGCCGGGGCGCAGACCGTTCTGGGAACGATGTGGGATGTTCCGGATGACGTGGCGCGTGTCTTTTTCGTCGAGTTCTATCGCGAGCTCACCGCTGGTCAGTCCAAGGTGGATGCGTTCAAGCGTGCGCAAGGCCTAGCGCGCAAGGCCTTTCCGTCGACAGCGGACTGGGGGTCTTTCGCCCTTATCGGGAATCCGTACTAGCCGCGACCTGCTATCCGAATGTCACCCCGGCAAAAGGGTCACCGAACCATGAATAGCTCATGTACGTGGGATCGCCGGCGTGCTCAATTCGCAGCTCGGTCAGCGCTTCGCCGATCGCGGCACCGCTGGCCAGCTTGGCGTATAGCTTCACACTGAATTCGCTGGCCTTGGCGTCGTAGATCGGCCAATAAGGGGCGACGATGCCGCTCCAGCCGTTGTCGATGCAGGCGCTGGCAAAGCCGCCTGCACGTTTCATCACCGCTCGACTGCGGCCCAGGCTGCAGGCGTTGAGCACCAGGATCGGGTGGTGGTTGGCGGCGAGGGCCGACTGGGCGAAGCTGGGCGCTGGGATCTGCGTACCCCCTTCCAGTTCGAAGGCATCGAGGTCGGCCTGATCGCCTGGCACCCCATGCCCGGAGAAATGCATGAGCTGCATCTGGCCATGGTCCAGCAAGGCCTCCAGGCCTGCGCGAGTAGCTGGCTGCAGCAGTTGAGCGCCAGGCAGGCGCGCCATGAGCTGCCCGATCTCCTGCGTGGTCCACGCAAGACCGCTGGATGCGGCGTCGGGCATCACCAGCGCGACGGAGGTGACCTTCAACTGCTGAGGCTGCGGCCGCGTATCGGCGGCCAACTTCCAGCGGCCGATGACATGTGCCATCCCCAGCGCCGGTAACTGTACGAACGTGCCGTTGACCTTGCCGCTGGGGCGGACTAGTTCCCACGGGAAGGTGAGCTCGTCGCTTGCAATGGCGATGGAGCGCGGCGGTTCATTCAGTCCCGCCAGGCGCAGGTATTCATCTTGGAAGGCGCGTGGCAGATGCCCCCACAAGGCTTTGCCCATGTCGGCCAGTGTTTGGCCGAAAAGGGCATTCCATTTTGGAAGGGCCTTCTCGAACTGGGGGTCGCTCAGTTCATCTGCGGGAAACGCCTTGAACGCTTCATCTACATAGGTGGCCAGCCATGCGGCCAGGTCTTTGCCATCGAGATTGAACGTGCCCATGTCGCGAGCCTCGTAGGCGGCGCCGGCATATTGCGCACGCATGGAGAGCTCGAAGTGGTCGCGCGCCGGATCGGGCCGACGCAGCACGATCACGAGATCCGAGATCTGTCGCGGTACCGCGTAGATGCGCACAGGCTGCGCGACGTCGGCGCCGTTGAGCAGCGGCCCGTTGTACCCGAGAGGGGTTATCGTGGTGTCATGGGTCACGCTGCCGACCTGCTCGCCACCACGCAGGAAGGTCACGACGATTCGGCTGCGTACCGCCGAAGCCACTGAATCCTTGGCCTTCAGGCGGAAACTGGCCACTTCCTTGCTGGGTTCGCGGCGGCGAAGCAGCGTCAGCGGCCGCGAGCGAGGACCGATCACCTTGAGACCCGGCGCGCTGATCTCGGCTTCCAGCTCTATCTCCTCGACGCCGGGGTCGAACACCACGGTGAAGCGATCCGGAGATGCCGCACCTTCTCTCGGCAGCTTGAGCTGCACGGTCAAGTCCGCTTCGGCTCCGGCCTCCAGTTGCTCGTGGAAGGAGATGTGTGGGTCGCGCTGTGTCGCCACCATATCCTTCACAGTGCCGCCGTGCGGTGGATGCTGAGGACCGTCGGCTGCCGGGGACCCGGGCACGCGCACAGTTTCGGGCTTTGGTGTCCTGGCGCGACGGCCACGCAGGCGTATCACGCGCTCTGCAGGGGCAGGGGCCTGAGCGGCGGCCACTCGGGTCATGTGGGCCGCCAGGTGCGCCAGTGTGCGGCTCTGGGAAAAGAAGGCGGAATGCCAGACTCCGTCTTCGGCTTCGTACACAAGCGGATCGTCGATAGAGAAACTCGGGTGTCCGTTGCCTGCAAAAACGCCTTGCTGCGGCACCACAAGATCGTTGGGGACGCGGACACCTGCTCTCGTGAAGATGCGATCCATCATCGGATCTCCCAGCCGGTCGATCAGCCATCCGTTCTCGCGGCCCGGCTGGGGCTCGAAGTTGGAAGCTGCAGCTGCATACAGCGCCAACCCAGCCCGCGCCGCTTTCCCGTTTAACACGTCGGTGATATAGCTACCCTCGGTGCCCAGTGCCGCGATGCCTGGCAGCGCCTTGACGCCGGCGTGACCGACCAACATCACCAGGCCCACGATGACTTCGAGCGAATAGGCCACCGGCCCGTCGTCGAAATTGCCAATGACGTTCGTGAACAGGTCAATCATGTCCACCATGTGGTCTGCATCGCCCAGCGGCGACCCGGCATTGGGCGTGGCGACAAAATAGACGCTGCGCACGTGCACCCGGTGACCTGGCACGAGCAGATCTCCGTGTTCGGCCAGCGCCCGCGACACGATGCCGCCACGGCTATGGCAAACGATATCTACGACCGCCACGCTGTCGCCCAGCCCCGCCTTCATCTGCTGAATTAGCACCCGCGCGTTTTCCTCAGGCGAAACGCTCACCGTTGGATGGTTGTAGGCGATGACGCGCCCGCCATAGCGCGCATGCCAGTCGTCCATGGCCGCGCGTGGGAGTCGTGCCAGCATACCCTGCACGCTGCTGAAGATGCCGTGCACGATCAACAGAACCGGCCCGCCCTTCAGGCTCTCCCAGTCGGTAAAGGGCTGATTGGGATCGGGCGCCTGGCGATAATTCTCCGGCGTCGGGCGCCAGACCAGAGGCTGGCGCAAGCGGCCTTCCACCCGCTCCGCCACCCAGCGCACCGGGTTTTGCAGCAGCTCTGAAGCCAGCGGCAGCACCAGCACTTTGAACAGCTTTCGGCCGATCTTGGTAATGACGCCGCGCAGACGACGGAGGGGCATGCCTTGCGACAGAGTCTCACGCACCGCACGCTGGCGCAGTGGGATCACGAACTCTGGGCCTGCGGCGCGCCGTCGACTGCGCAGCCGGGAATGTTGGTTCTGCTCTGCGAAGTGCCAGCTCATGCCTCCGGACTCGTCCACATACAGAACGACACGCGGCGCGGTATCGTCAGGTGACACGGCCGGGGCCAGCACGGCCGTATCGCCACCCACCGGAACGCTGCGCACATCGGCCTCGACGATCAGCGTCTCCTGCTCGCGAATGCCCAAAGCATCGAAGGCGGCTTGCAACTCGGCACTGGTGTCCAACTCGGCAGGCATGCTTGCCGACCGTAGCCGGTGGCCATCGGGTCGACGCTGGTGCAGCACACCCGAGCCGACGATGCCGGCAATGGCAGTGCCGCTGGAAAACGATAGTTCCGAATCTCCCAGGACTAGGGTCTCAGTTGCCACGCTTCACCTCCCCTCTTGCAGCGTGAAGCATCGGGCAAGAGTGCTGCGGGCGCAAGGGAGCAGCAGTCGGGCGAGCGCTCCCGCGCAAATTATTTGTTGGATGTGAGAAAAGCGGTCAGCAGACCTGCGAACGGTTCAATGGCCGGTAGTGGCCGGCCACTCGGCTGCCCAAACGGATCGGCAGCAGCCAGCCTTCATCGGACATTGGAATCAGCCAAGCGAATTTCCGCTCTTGTTCAGCTTTGTTCGACGCCTGCCCCTGCCTCGCGGCGATGAAGATCCGACCCAGGTCGGTGGGCAGGCGTTGGACAAAGCCCGGGGGAGGAAACCGCGAAACGAGGCGAGGCCGTTCAATCGGGGCGCAGCGCTATGGGCATTTGAGCGCCGCCCGACCGCGCAGGTACGCGATGTGCATGGTGCTGCGCCATGTGCGGCGTGTTGCGTGAAGCCGTTGCCCGCCCTCGGTGGCATGGGCGGCGTCAGTGCAGCGCGACATGTGATGCGAAGGCGCGTGGCGGGCGCAGCGGGTTTCGACCAGGCCCGTCCGAACGGGTGCTGGCGGAAGGCTGCGGGCGTGGACGCGATGCCCGGTCATGAGGTCGCCCCATGGAGTGGCGGCGCCCGGATCGTCGCACCCCGAGCAAAGGTCTCGATGACGCGCATCACCGATCCACAGCAGCGACACACGAAGCCGGCGGTGGGCGTGGTCGACAGCGCGGCGGCTGGCTCCACCGCGATGGCGTGTGGATCGTCTGGCGGCGTCGCGACGAGCAACTCGCGCGCATGCGCTAGGTGCTGCCGCCGTCCTGCGTTGGAGAGCAATCCGTAGTGCCGGATGCGGTGAAAGCCGCACGGCAACACGTGCAACAGGAAGCGGCGCATGAACTCCTCGGCAGTGAGCGTCATCGTCTTGTGGCGGGTGCGCCCCTTGGCGCGGTAGTCCTTCCAGCGGAAGGAGACGCTGCCGGCGTCGAGCGACACCAGGCGACGGTTCGAGATCGCCACGCGATGGGTGTAGCGCGACAGGTAGGCGAGCACCGCCTCGGGGCCGGCGAAGGGCCGCTTGGCATAGACGACCCATTCGCTCGTGCGCAGCGGCGAGAGCCAGCGCAGGAACGCGGCCGTCTGCGCCAACGGGGCGAACTCGCCGAAGAAGCGCAGCACGCCGGCGTGGTGCGCCTTCGCCAGCTCTTCCAGGAAACGCCGCCGGAACAGGCGCGAGAGCACGCGGACCGGCAGGAAGAAGCCGCGCCGGCAGGCAACCCAGCGCTGGCCGTCGGCCGACAGGCCGCCCCCGGGGACGATGCCGTGCACGTGCGGGTGGTGCGTCATCGCCGAACCCCACGTGTGCAACACGAGCGTGGCGCCGATCGTCGCGCCGAGGTGCTTCGGATCGGCAGCGATGGTGAGCAGCGTCTCGGCTGCGACCTCGAACAGCAGCCGATAGACGAGCGCCTTGTTCGTGTAGGCGAACGCGCTGATCGGCGCGGGCAGCGTGAAGACCACGTGGTAATACTCGACCGGCAGCAGGTCCGCCTGCCGGGCCTCGAGCCAACGCTGGGCAGCCCGCGCCTGACACTTCGGGCAGTGCCGGTTGCGGCACGAGTTGTAGCTGATGTCGATCTGCTCGCAGGCCTCACAGCGCAGCACATGCCCACCCAGCGCCGCAGTGCGGCACTGTTCGATGGCCGACATGACCTTCAACTGCCCGAGGCTCAAGTGGCCGTGCTGGGCGAGACGCCACGCCGGCCCGAAGGCGCGGAAGATGTCCGCGACCTCCAGTGCGGGGCGAGCCACGATGCGCCTACGCCGACTGCAAGGTCTCCAGCGGACTGACGACTTCGCGCAGCAGGTCGGTGGCGACCTGGGTGTAGATCACCGTGGTGTCGAGTTTCTTGTGGCCGAGCAGCGCCTGGATGATGCGGATGTCGACCTTCTGCTCGAGCAGGTGGGTCGCGAAGCAGTGGCGAAGCGTGTGCATCGACACCCGCTTGTCGATGCCGGCCGCCAGGGCGGCGGCCTGAACAGCGCGATTGAGCTGACGCGGGCTAAGTGACTCGATCGGGTTGAGGCCCGGGAACAACCAGCCGCCATCGAGCATCTTGCCCTGCGCCCGGGCGACCCGCCACCACACGCGCAACCGCTCCAGCAGCAGGGGCGAGAGCATCGCGTAGCGATCCTTGCGGCCTTTGCCTTGCTCGACCCGCAGGGTCATGCGCCCGCTGTCGACGTCGCTGACCTTGAGCGAGACCACTTCGCTCGCTCGCAGTCCGGTCGCGTAGGCGAGCGACAGCGCCGTCTGGTGCTTGAGATTGTTACAGGCGGCGATCAGGCGCGCGACCTCCTCGCGGCTGAGCACCACCGGCAAGCGCTGCGGCAGCCGGACCGGCTGCATTCGTGCCATCAACTCGCCGCGTTGAAGCGTGATATCGAAGAAGAACTTCAGCCCGCTGATGGCGGCGTTGAGCGACATCGGCGAGGTGCCGGTATCGACCAGGTGCAACTGGTAGTTGCGCAGGTCCTCCACCGTGGCGGTATCGGGCGCGCGCCCCAGATAGCGCGTGAACCGGCACACCGCGCGGATGTACGCACTCTGCGTCTTGGGGGTGAGCTTGCGCATCCGCATGTCGTCGAGCATGCGCTGGCGCAAGGGGCTGACGGGACGAGTCGGGGTATCCATGGCTTGCTCCTGTCGAAAATGAGGCCGATTGCCTCATCTCCCAACATGGCAAGCCTGCTGCCGATGGAAACCACGAACTTCGATGCTCGTCACGAGCGGTTCAGCACACCCCTACCGCGCGAGCGGTTTAGTCCGCTGGCCGCATGCCGCCGACCGCGGTCTGGCTCGAAAGCAGTCTGTCAACGCGTCGTTTCATTGTTGCCATGATCACCTCTTAATCGCGCACAGGCGGCCACAGGCGGGCCGTATGCACCAGCGTCAGTATCCACACCGTTTCGCCGTCGATCTGGTACACCAGGCGATAGCTTTCGTGCGGGATCAACTCGCGGGTCCCGGGAATCTTTCCCGGCTTGCCCAGCATGGGGTGCTGGATCAACCGGGCGGCCGCGTCACTGAAAATCTCATCCATCCGGGCCGCCGCGCGCGGATTGTCGGCTGCGATGTAGTCCCACACATCGGCACGGTCTTGCTGCGCTTCGGGCGTCCAAACAACTCTCACGACTGGCTCGCCACACTGGCACGCCGTGCGGCGAATTCGGCCTCAACTTCATCGTTCGATCGCCCCAATCCAGCGCGCA
>JBEOKH010000468.1:0-6283 GCA_040275625.1 Thauera sp.
GCGCCTACGTCGACCGCCTCGTCCTGCCCACCGTCATCGAGCCGCTGCGCGCCGAATGGCGCGAGGTGCAGGCTGCCGCGCTCACCTACGAACAGCAGGGCAAGCACAGGGAAGCCGTCGCCGAGATCCGCGGCTTCCACCGCCACCTGTGCGCGGTGCGCGTGCTCGACCCGGCCTGCGGCAGCGGCAACTTCTTGTACGTGACGCTGGAACACCTCAAGCGCCTCGAAGGCGAGGTGCTCAACCTGCTGCACGACCTCGGCGAATCGCAGGGCCTGCTCGAACTCGAAGGCGTCACCGTCGACCCGCACCAGTTCCTCGGCCTGGAGATTAACCCGCGCGCCGCCCGCATCGCCGAGATGGTGCTGTGGATCGGCTACCTGCAATGGCACTTCCGCACCCACGGCTCGGTGAACCCGCCCGAACCGGTGCTGCGCGACTTCCGCAACATCGAGCACCGCGACGCGCTGATCGAGTACGAGCGCGAGGAACCGGTCGTCGATGAAGCCGGCCGCCCGGTCACGCGCTGGGACGGCGTTACCTACCGGAAGAGCCCGATCACCGGCGAGGACATCCCCGACGAGACCGCGCAGGTGGTGCAGGTGCGCTACGTGAATCCGCGCAAGGCCGAATGGCCGCAGGCGGACTACATCGTGGGGAATCCGCCGTTCATCGGCGAAAAGCGTATGCGCGATGCGCTGGGCTCCGGCTATGTCGACGCTGTGCGACAGAGCTTCCCCGATCTACCCGCATGCGACTTTGTCATGTACTGGTGGCACATCGCAGCAGAGCGAGTCGCCCAAGGCAGTCTGCGTCAGTTCGGATTCATCACGACGTACCCCGATTGCACCCGCGTCGACCGCTGCACCGCCCTGTTCGCGCCTGCCGGCGCTCCTACATGAACCGGCGCGAGTCGGAGTCTCTACATGGAATCGGAGCCGCAGCCCTTCCCGCAGAGCAAGAATCGGGGACGTACCCCGATTGCACCCTCCATGTAGGAGCGCCGGCAGGCGCGAATGGGCCGCGGGGCAAGGGATACGCGTCAGGTAGGCGGGCGCCGCTTTCGCGCCTGCCGGCGCTCCTACATGAACCGGCGCGAGTCGGAGTCTCTACATGGAATCGGAGCCGCAGCGCTTGCCGCAGGAGCGCCGGCAGGCGCGAACGCAGCGCCGGAGCGCGGCTCCGGCGTGGTCCCCGCGTGGTCCCGCGACCAAGGCCCTTGAGAACTTCCCCGCGAAGACGTTCAATGACGGTTGCAGCGCAACATGCGCAACTGATGAAGTGCCCGATCCTCCTTTCCGGCCATCCGCCCACACGCTCATGAGCATCCAGACCGTCTCCACCCGCCCCTTCCCCGGCCAGCGCCCCGGCACCTCCGGCCTGCGCAAGAAGGTCACCGTGTTCCAGCAGCCGCATTACCTCGAGAACTTCGTGCAGGCGGTGTTCGACACCCTGCCCGGCCACGAGGGCCAGACCCTGGTGCTGGGCGGCGACGGCCGCTTCCACAACCGTGTCGCGGTGCGCACCATCCTGCGCATGGCGGCGGCCAACGGCTTCGCCAGGGTGCTGGTGGGCCGCGGCGGGCTGCTGTCGACGCCGGCGGTGAGCGCGGTGATCCGCCGCCGCGCCGCCTTCGGCGGCCTCATCCTGTCGGCCAGCCACAACCCGGGCGGGCCGGACGGCGACTTCGGCATCAAATACAACGCCGCCAACGGCGGCCCCGCCCCGGAGAAGCTCACCGAGGCGAACTACGCGCGCAGCCTGGAGATCGCCGAGTACCGCATCGAGGACGCAGGCGAGGACATCGGCTTCGACACCCTGGGCACGTTCACCCTGGGCGGCATGACGGTCGAGGTGATCGACCCGGTCGCCGACTACGCCGAGCTGATGCAGCAGCTCTTCGACTTCGACGCCATGCGCGCCTGGTTCGCCGCCGGTAATCGCATGCGCTTCGACGCCATGAGCGCGGTGAGCGGGCCGTACGCGCGCGCGATCCTGGAGGGCCAGCTCGGCGCGCCCGCCGGCACCGTGATCAACGGCGAGCCGCTGGAGGACTTCGGCGGCCACCATCCCGACCCCAACCCGGCGCACGCCGCCGAGCTGATGGCGGCGATGTCCGGCCCCGGCGCGCCCGACTTCGGCGCGGCCTCGGACGGCGACGCCGACCGCAACATGATCCTCGGCCGCGACTTCGTGGTCACCCCGTCCGACAGCCTCGCGGTGCTCGCCGAACACGCCACCCTGGTGCCCGGCTATCGTGCTGGGCTGGCCGGCATCGCGCGCTCGATGCCGACCTCGCGCGCCGCCGACAAGGTCGCTGCGGCGCTCGGCATCCCCTGCCACGAGACGCCGACCGGCTGGAAGTTCTTCGGCAACCTGCTCGACGCCGGCCAGGCCACGCTGTGCGGCGAGGAGAGCTACGGCACCGGCTCGAACCACGTGCGCGAGAAGGACGGCCTGTGGGCGGTGCTGTTCTGGCTGAACCTGCTCGCCACCACGGGGCGCTCGGTAGAGGCCCTGGTGCGCGCGCACTGGGCGCGCTTCGGCCGCCACTATTACTCGCGCCACGACTGGGAGGGCATCGCCACCGAGCGCGCCGACGCGCTGATGACCGAGTTGCGCGCGAGCCTGCCTACACTCGCCGGGCGCGACTGCGGCGCCGGCCTGCACATCGCCAGCGCCGACGACTTCGCCTACACCGACCCGGTCGACGGCTCGGTGAGCACCCGCCAGGGCGTGCGCCTGCTGTTCGCCGACGGCAGCCGGATCGTCTTCCGCCTGTCGGGCACCGGCACCGAGGGCGCCACGCTGCGCGTCTATCTCGAGCGCTACGAGGCCGACCCCGCCCACCACGACCAGCCGGTGCAGCAGGCGCTCGGCGCGCTCATCCGCATCGCCGACGAGCTCGCCGGCGTCCGCAGGCACAGCGGCATGGAAGGGCCGACGGTGGTGACCTGAAGGCGGCTGCCCTGCGGCAACCGCCACCAGACCGCACGCGAGGAGCCGCGTAGCATCCGGCACCGCCCGGACGGAGCGACGCGCGGGGCTTCCGCGCGCCGCTCCGCCTGATCGACTTCTGCACCAGATCAGCGTCCGGGGCGCCGGGGCGCGGGCCGCGACGCGGGCGCCGACGGCGAACCGAAGCGCGGGCGGAAGACGAACAGTTCGCCGCCGTTCGCGTTGGCGGTCCACAGGCTGCCGTCCGTACCGAGCGCGAGCGCAAGATTTTCCTCCGGCGCGTTCGCGAAGCGCTGCCCGACGAACAAGGCCCGCCCATCGGGCGCGAAGCCGTGGAGGGTGCCGCTGCACCAGAAGAAGACATTGCCTGCGCCATCCATGACCGGATTCGAGCTCGCGCAAAGCCCCTCGCCAAAGCGCTTGCCGGCATCGCCCGGCCCGAATCCACGCACATTCAGCGTGCCATCCTGGACGAACCACGCCCGGCCATCGGGCGCCAGCACCGGCTGCGTGCTCGTCCCGCCGCTCGCCTGCCAGCGCGGCGTCCGCCCCGCGAAGGCCCACACCGCTCCCGTGCCGTCCTCCTCGTCGTAGCCGGAGAAGATCCACTCGCCCACGCGTGCGCCGGCCACCGGCAGGTGATGCCTCCAGCCGGACCCGGCTGCGGCGTCGCCGAAGGCGATGCGCTCGGCCTCGGCGGGATCGTGCAGATCGATGACCACCGCGCCCCCGCCGGTCGGAACCGCCAGGCGCCGGCCGTCGATGCTCTGCGCCGGGCTGCCCGGCGTGCTGGTCCCCGCCCCCTCGTTCAAACCGAAGAACAGGAAGGGGCGCAATTGCGCGTCGAGGCCGAGGACGCCGTCCACGCCATCGCCGAGCACGAGGTAGAGGCTGCCGTCCTCGCCCACGGTCGGCTTGGAGAAGGGCGACAGGCGCACCGGCATCTGCGGGGCGAGCTCCGGAAGCACGAAGGTGTGGCGCAAGGCGCCGCGGGCCTCGAGGTCCCAGGCACGCACGGCGTCCTCGGTGACGAGGTAGAGCAGGCCCTGCGGACCGATGACCGGCGTCCGCTGCACGACCCCGCCGCCGAGCTCGCTCGACCACAGCAGGGCCCCGGTGCCGTCGAGCGCGAACAGGTAGTTGCGCTTGCCCCGCTTTTGCACCGCGATCACCTGATCGCGCCACAGCAAGGGACGCTCGGCGAGCAGGCCGGGGCCGGCGTCCTCGCCGACGGCGGGCAGGGGCAGCGCTTGCAGCTCGAAACCGCCCGGGCCGTGTGCGGGCTTGAACTCGCCCCGGCCGCTGTGGCCGGCGTCGTGCTGGGGCTGACGCCAGCCCTTCCCGGTCGCGGCCGCGTCGAACGTGTACTGGATGACCAGGCGCGGCGTGCGCGAGGCGTGCGCGAGCGTGTCCTGCGCTGGCGCGCGGCCATACAGCAGGCTGCTCGCCCTGGACGTCCCCGTGTAAAGCTCCAGCTCCAGGCGGCGAGCCGGGGTCGCCGCCGCTTCGGCCACCGCCTCGCACAGACGGCCGTTGTCCGGGTTCAGGGACACCGGGCGGTCGGGGCGCAGCTCGCGCAGCGCGGCGAGCGGGCGCGTCTCGCCCACGCGCCGGACCGCCAGCTCGACCACGGCGGCGACCGCCTCGTGCTCGCGCACGTAGCGCACCTCGCTCGCCACCACGCGCACCACGCAGCGCTGCATCCGCGCCGCCGACAAGCCGGCGGGCAGGTTGGCGAGATCGAAGGCCAGCCGTACGCCGTGCCCCGTGAGAAGCCAGTAGTACTCCGCCTCCGTCGCCACCACTGCAGCGGTCGGCGATTCGTTGCCCCCTGCGGTCGAGGCTTCGGCCGTCGATGCGAGCGGGAGGGCGAGCGCTTCGAGAAGCGTCGTGGAGATCGCCGCGACCCTCGCAGTCGCCACGCTCCCCGGGCTCGTCGCAGTCTCCACACGCTCGGCCGCCGGCAGCGAGGCGGGCAGCAGCGCGAGCAGTGCCAGGCACAGGTGCAGTGATCGCAGCCTCATCCGGTTCTCCCTTTGCGCACCCCGGCGGCGCGGCGCCTAGGCCGGGAAGTACAGTCTCAGCGCGCGGTCCGCCGCGCATTCGTTCTCCGTGGCAAGCAGATGGAGGACCAGCGCACCGGCGCGCAGCGCCAGCACCTGGAAATCCTCGATCGCCGCCGGGACCAGGCCTTGCAGGTCCTCGCAGGGCAGCACCGCCCAGCGCTTCGCGGGCGCGTCCACCAGGCGCAACGCGATGGGCTCGACCCGCTCGGCGTCGGCGCGAGCCCCATCGGCGTGCCGACTCGTCCATGCGAAGACGTGCAGGCTGCGCCCATCGCTCGCCAGCGCAGCGGCAAGCACCCGCCCCTCGATCAGGTCGCCGAGGAGGAAGCTGCGCTCCCAGCGCAGGCCATCGAAAGACCACAGGTCGAAGCACTCGGGCCGCGCCTCGTCCTCCTCCCGGACCGGTTCGCCGCACGCCTCGCCGGCGCTCGCCGAACCTGCGCGGCCGAACAGCCACAGCCGCCCATCATGGAACACCGGCTGTGCAGCGCCGCGCGGACGCTCGCTCGGCCCGCCCGCCGGCTGCACATGCCAGTCCAGGGTCGGCACCGCGGCTTTGTCGACAGGCTTCTCGTCCTCGGCAGGCGTCCACACGACGGCGTCCTCGGCAGGCTTCTGCGTCGCCGCCCAGGCGTCGTCGAGCGGCGCGCCGGCGGAGTCGATGCCGCCGAACACCCACAGGCGATCCTCGAACACCACCACGCCATGCGCCCGCCGGGCACACCAGGGGGCGTCGCCATGATCCCGCCAGCGTGGTTCGCGGGCACCAACGTCGAGGCTCCACACCCTGCTTCCGCAGAGGCCCTCCGCCGCGGACAGGCCGCCGAACAGCCACAGGCGGCCGCGGAACAACACCCCTGGCAAGCGCTCGCAGCCATGCGGGAAGGCCGGGAACGGGCCCACCCCCTCGACTGCTCCCTCGACTGCTCCCTCGGCGGCCCCCGTCGCGCCGACCAGCTCCCAGGGCCCCAGCGCATGGCGCGCTCTGCACAGCAGCACCCGCGACCCGCCAACGCCAGGCAATACGACGCTCGCGTACAGCATGCCGCCGACCAAGCCGAACAGGCGTAGCGGCAACGCTTCGCCGCTCGTGGTTGCGGTGGCGGACACGGCCAGCCTGCGGCCCTCCCGCGTCGCCAGCACGCAGGGCCAGCGCTGCCAGCCGGGCCGCAAGGCGCGCACGCGCAAGCCCGCCTCGTGACGTTCACCGGCCTCGTCCCAGCCGCGCAGCGCGAACTCGGCATCCGCAACCCCCACCA
>JBEOKH010000469.1:0-4675 GCA_040275625.1 Thauera sp.
ACGCGGTCGGAACCGCGTCGCAGCCTTGAAGATCGTGGCTGCCTGGGCATGTTGCCGACGGACGTCAGCGGAACATGGCCGGAAGCGTGGCGGGAGAGGGGGCCGAAGGCGACGATGAATCCGCAGCGGTCCGATTCCGTTTTCTGCAGAGCATCGAAGACAGCGATTGTCGACTACCGGAATTCGGCCCTCCCGCTTGTGCGACACACGGTTTGTGTTTATGGTATACGACGTATACCAATTTACCGCTTGGGAGATCTCATTGAGTCGAAACGCTGTTTCGCCCCGCACGGCCCGCAAAGCGGAACTCCAGACGCGCATCGTCCAGTGCGCGCTGCAGCTTTTTCGTGAGAAAGGCGTCCCGGAAACCACCATGGAGGCGATTGCCGAGGCGGCATGCGTCACCAAGCGGACGCTGTACCGTTACTTTCCGATCAAGGAGGCCATTGCCAGCACGTACTGGCTGGATAACGTCCGCCAAAAGGCGGCCCTGTTGCCCGAGTTGTTCCGCCTCTATCCGGATACCCGCAGCCGCCTGCTGGCCGTGTTTCTCGATGCGGCCGCCGGCTTCAAGGTCGAACCGGAGTTGGCTCGAATGCACTTCAGCTATCAATTCCAGCGCATCGGCCGCGAACTGGAAGGGGCGGGTGACCTCCCTCTCGATTTCAACAGCTTCCTGGCGGCCCTGTTGAAAGACGGGCAGCAACTCGGTGACGTCAGAACCGACGTGCCGGCCGAACAACTGGCCTGGCAGGTGCAACTGAGCTTCACGGGGATATGCCTGATGTGGTTCGCCGCCCCGGATGCTTTTCCCTTGGAAGAGCGGCTCACCAGCGCCGTCGCCTGCTTTCTTGAAGGCGCGGCAGTTTCCAGCTAAGGCTCCCACGATCATGGCACGCATTCTGTTCACTTGTTTCGGATCGCTCGGCGATCTTTTTCCCTACCTGGCCGTGGCCAAGGTCTTGCAGGCGCGCGGTCACGATGTCGCGGTCGGCAGCACGTCCCTGTACGCGCCCCAGATCGAGGCCGAGTCGATTCCGTTCATTCACCTGCGCTCCGGGCTGGATCGCTACACGTCCCAGGAATCGGTACGCCAGTTCCTGGAACGGCTCTTCGATCCGGTTCAGGGTGGGAAGGCGATTGCCCGCGAGATGATGGTCCGCATCGGCGAGACCTATCTCGACACGTGGGAGGCGGCATCCAATGTCGATGTCGTTGTTGCCAATCCTTTGGCGTATGCGACCCCCATCGTCTGCCGCGAACGCGGATTGCCATGGCTGTCGACCGTTCTGGCGCCCATGTTCTTTCTGTCGACGTTCGATCCGCCGACCATGACCGCCGCCCCGTGGCTGAGCCGATTGCATCGTCTAAGTCCGGCGTTGTACCGCGCTATGTTTGGTCTGCTCAAGCGCGCAACCTTGGGTTGGGCAAAACCCCTGTACCAGTTGTGCCGCGATCACCAATTGCCGCCACCTGACGGGCATCCCCTGTTCGAAGGGCAGTATTCGCCCCACGGCACCCTGGCGATGTTTCCTTCCGGGTTCGCCGCGCCTCAGCCGGACTGGCCGCCGAATACGCGGGTAACAGGGTTTCCCTATTTTTCCAGCGACGCGGACCAAGATGCCGTAATGCGGCAGGTCGAGGCATTCCTTGCCGTCGGCAGTGCGCCCATCGTTTTCGCGCTGGGATCGTCGGCAGTCAATATCGCCGGGGATTTCTTCGTCGTCAGTGCACGCATCGCGCGCAAGTTGGGGCAGCGCGCGATGCTGGTGTACGGGCAGCACGCAGATCAGATCAGGGACATCCCTGCCGGCGATGACATCCTCGCCGTTCCTTACGCTTCTTATGACAGACTCTTCGATCGGGCAAGCGTCATCGTTCACCAAGGCGGCATCGGAACGCTGGCGCAGGCCATGCGTGCCAAGCGCCCCATGCTGGTGGTGCCTTTCGGATTTGACCAGCCCGACAACGGTCAGAGAATCGAGCGCCTTGGTCTGGGACGTACGCTACCTCGCTCGCAGTATGGTGTCGATGGCGCGCTACCTCTGATATCCGAACTCTTGAACCAGGAGGGATACCGACAGCGGGCTGACACGCTTGGTCGGGACATGGCCATGGAAGATGGTGTGGTCCGTGCAGCGGACTACATAGAGGGGTTCGCCTTGGCAAAATGAGTTCTGGCGAGGAAACGGCGGCACCGGAGCGAATTGCTGTTGCGCGATGGCAGCCACGCCTTCCTACCATGCTCGTCCGGCCGGGTAGGGCATGGCCGGCTCATGTCGCGCAAGGGCATACGAGGCGTCGCCGTCGGGACCGTTCAGCGTCGCGATGTCGCAGGCCAGGAACGCAGCGCCTTTCCTGGGCTTCACTTCGCGAATGCGATTGAGGTTGAGATACCCGAGGCCGGTGATGTGCAGATCGAAGCAGGACTTTTTACTACCGGCTTCTGACCACAGAACATTTCATTCCTGCATGGGTAGCTGATAGCATTGCCGTCGCTGGCACCTGCCAGCACACGTCTTCAGGGCGGGGTGAAATTCCCCACCGGCGGTATGTCCATGGTGAGCAGCCGTTCACCGCAAACGAGCCCGCGAGCGCCCTTCCGCGAGGAAGGGGTCAGCAGACCTGGTGCGAAGCCAGGGCCGACGGTCACAGTCCGGATGAAAGAAGATGTGCGATCGGCACCCGCACCGGGACGGCTTCTTGTCACCCGGCCGGGTGCTGTTGTCGTGCGCCCCGAAAACGTCTTCTCAACTTTCCTTCGAGGAGCGTTTACATGTCTGTTTGTCTTGATATTTCCCGTAACCCCCCTCCGGGTGGCAGCCTTCTGCCCGGTTCCACTGCCTTATTGCATGGCATCCAGCGAGCGCTGCATGCCATGCGCACCGGTCGTCCAATCGTGCTGTTCGACGACGATGACCGCGAGAACGAAGCAGATCTGATCGTCGCCGCGCAATGCCTGACGATCGACACCATGGCCCAGTTGATCCGCGACTGCAGCGGCATCGTGTGTCTGTGTCTGCCCGAAGACCTGGCCGACCGCCTGGACCTGCCACCGATGGTGGCCTTCAACGGCAGCCGCCACGGTACCGCGTTCACGGTGTCGATCGAGGCGCGTGAAGGTGTGAGCACCGGCGTGAGCGCCGCCGACCGGCTGCGCACGGTGCAGGCTGCGATCCGCGAAGGCGCGCAGCCACAGGACCTGGTGCGGCCTGGCCATGTGTTTCCCCTTCGGGCACGTTCGGGCGGGGTTATGGAGCGCAGGGGCCACACCGAGGGGGCAGTGGACCTGGCCCGGATGGCGGGCCTTCACCCCACCGCCGTTCTGTGCGAACTGATGAACCCCGACGGCACCATGATGCGCCGCGCGGAGGCGCTGGCCTATGCTGAACGGTACGGCCTGCCCGATCTCACCATCGACGAGCTGGCGGCCTACCTGGGCGTAGTCAAGTAACCCATCAAGACCAGCACGATCGCCGCCTCGACCGCGTCGGGGCGGAACATCGTCGGCGACACGGTCACATGGTCGAGCTCGCAGAACTGCGCCAGCGTCGGACGCCGCTTCAATCGCGGATGGCCTGCGCGGCCCGCCAGGACGTGGCGCTCGGTGAACACCGGTCTGCGGCGCAGGCCCGGCGGCGCCTCCGCGCTGATGTGGAAGGCTAGGTCGATATCGCCCTGTTCCGCCTGGCGCGCCAGCGCCAGCGGGGCCAGTTCAAGAATCGCCAGCCGCGTACCGGGTGCCGCCGACCGTAGCCCGGCAAGCGCCGGCAGCAGGATCGTCGATACGCCGTAGCCCGAGGCGGCCACGCGCCAGGTTAGGCTGGCCTGCGCGGGATCGAAGGATCTGGAAGGAGAAACCGCTTGTTCCAGCGCGTCCAGCGCTTGCCGCAAGGGTTCGCGCAACTCGTCGGCGCGAGCGGTGGACCTCATGCGCCCGCGATGCGCTGGGACAACGCCTGGATGATCTCTGGACAACCGCGCCTGTCCCTTTCCGCCGGCAGAACGCCGGCGACTACATCATTCCAGAGCTGACGCTGCGGCGGGACTTGGCACCGGGACAGTCCGGTTTCGGTGTGCATGTCTCACGGGGATAGCGAGTACAAGACAAGTTCGCCCTGATCGCTCGGAATTGCCGCGGCGACGATGCGCGTCTGCCACCGGAGCGCCTGCGGCAGGCTGCGGGTGCTCGACCTGTCGCCACCCGGAATCGGCTCAAGGAGCAAAGCCGGGCTACCCAAGTGCTGGGGCCTACAGGCGGTCGCCCAGGCCGAGCAGGAAGTCGACGAACAGCCGCACGCGCAGGGCAGGATGGCGCGCCTGCGGGTAGACGATCGACAGCGGCGGGCCGACGGTCGCGTACTCGGCGAGCAATGGCAGCAGGCGTCCGGCATCGAGCGCGTCGTGCACGAGGTAGCGCGGTGCCTGGACGATGCCGCAACCCTGCTCGGCAAGCTGCACCAGGAGTGCGGCCTGGTCGGTGACAAAGCTGCCCTCGGGGCGCACCTTCACCACCTCGCCGTCGCGCACGAAGTGCCAGGCGCGCGGCGCACCGGTGGTGGCGGCAACGTAGGCGAGGCAGTTGTGGCGCGGGAGGTCGGCGGGGCTCTCCGGCGTGCCGTGGCGGTCGAGGTAGGCGGGCGCCGCACAGGTGACGAAGCGGTGCGGCGGCATC
>JBEOKH010000470.1:0-1949 GCA_040275625.1 Thauera sp.
TTCACCGAGCGCCCCAAGCATCTCGATCCGGTTCAGTCCTACAGCGAGGACGAGGCGAGCTTCCTGTACCAGATCGTCGAGCCACCGCTGCAATACCACTACCTTAAGCGGCCTTACACGCTCGAACCGGCCACCGCCGACGGTATGCCGCGCCTGCGCCGCCTCGACGCGGCAGGGCGTGAACTGCCGGCGACGGCCGACCCCGCCAAGGTTGTGCGAACGGTGGTGGAGGTGCGCATCCGCCCTGGCATCCTGTTCCAGCCGCATCCCGCCTTCGCGCTGGAGGAGGACGGCAGTGCGCGCTACCTCGGCCTCACTGGCACGGAGCTGCGCGGCGTGCGTGGCCTCGGCGATTTCGCCGACACCGGCAGCCGCGAACTCGAGGCGCGCGACTACGTGTACCAGATCAAGCGCCTGGCGCATCCACGCCTGCATTCGCCGATCTTCGAGTTGATGGCGGAGTACCTTCCGGGGCTCAAGGATCTGCAGGCCGCACTGGCTGCGACCGCGGGCGAGGGGAGTGGCGCAGCGAGCGACCCACCCGGCTGGCTGGACCTCGACCGCTTCGCGCTGCCTGGCGTAGAGGTGATCGACCGCCACACCTACCGGATCACCCTGAAGGGGGCTTATCCGCAGTTCCTGTACTGGCTGTCGATGCCCTTCTTCAGCCCGGTGCCGCGCGAGGTGGACCGCTTCTTCGCCCAGCCGGGGATGGCCGAACGCAACCTCACCCTTGACTGGTGGCCGGTCGGAACCGGCCCCTACATGCTGGTCGAGAACGACCCGAATGCGCGCATGGTGCTGGCGCGCAACCCGAACTACCGCGGCGATCCCTATCCGTGCGAGGGCGAGGGGGGCGACGCCGAGGCTGGCCTGCTCGCCGACTGCGGCAAGCCCATGCCCTTCATCGACAAGGTGGTGTTCGCGCGCGAGCGCGAGGGCATCCCCTACTGGAACAAGTTCCTGCAGGGCTATTACGACGCATCGGGCGTATCGTCGGACAACTTCGACCAGGCGGTCACCTTGACCAGCCAGGGCGAGGTGACCCTGTCCGAAGACATGGTGGCGAAGGGCATCCGGCTGCTGACTTCGGTGTCGCCGTCGATCTACTACCTTGGCTTCAACATGCTCGACCCGCTCGTGGGCGGCGGGGCCGCGAAGGTGGACAAGGAGCGTGCGCGCAAGCTGCGCCAGGCGATCTCGATTGCGCTCGACATGGAAGAATTCGTGTCGATCTTCATGAACGGGCGCGGGCTCCCGGGCATGAGTCCGCTGCCGCCGGGCATCTTCGGCGCGCGCGCGGGGCGGGCGGGGATGAATCCGGTGGTGTACGAATGGCAGGGCAGCGATGCCGCGGGACGCCCGGTGCGCCGCAGCGTCGACGAGGCGCGCCGCCTGCTCGCCGAGGCGGGCTGGCCCAACGGGCGCAATGCGCGCACCGGCGAGCCACTGGTCATCAACCTCGACACCACTCCTGGCGGGCTGGGCGACAAGGCGCGCTCGGACTGGCTGGCAAAGAAGTTCCGCGAACTCGGCGTCCAGTTCGTGGTGCGCCCGACCGACTTCAACCGCTTCCAGGACAAGGTCCGTCAGGGCAATGCGCAGCTGTTCTTCTTCGGCTGGAACGCGGACTACCCTGACCCCGAGAACCTGCTCTTCCTGCTCCACGGCGCGCAGGGCAAGGTCAGGTTCAATGGTCAGAATGCAGCCAACTACGAGAACCCCGAGTATGACCTGCTCTTCGAGCGCATGAAGGCGATGTCCGATGGTCCGGCGCGCCAGCAGATCATCGATCGCATGGTGGCGATGCTGCAGCACGATGCGCCGTGGATCTTCGCCTTCCACCCGATGTCGTATTCGCTGCAGCACGGCTGGGTACTCAACCGCAAGACCGGGGCGATGGTGCGCAACACGATGAAATACCAGCGCATCGACCTCGAGCGCCGCGA
>JBEOKH010000471.1:0-2617 GCA_040275625.1 Thauera sp.
GAGTACCTGGCTACGAACCAGGGGGTAGGAGGTTCGAATCCTTCCGGGCGCGCCAGATTCAAGAAAAACGCCGACTTCTCTGGAAGTCGGCGTTTTTTTCGCCTGTCCGGTGGACGCTCGCGGCGAGGCGTCGAAGCTGCGCCGCGCCGTGTTCACGAACCGCAATCCGCCCTGCCCCGGCGCACCGGCTGCAGGAATCCGCAGACTCGCGCAATGACCGCCTGCGGACGCTCCCGGTGCGGTACATGGAAGGTGCCGGGGAGGATCTCGATCTGCGCCGGACCTGCGGAGAGGCCGCCGATGAGCTCCGGATGTATGGTCGTCCCGTATTCGTCATGAACGCCATGGAGGGCGAGGACGGGGCAGCGAACCTGTGGCAGCACCGACTTCAAGGACCAGGCCGCGAATCCCGGGTGCAGCCAGCTCTCGGTCCACGCATCAAGCACCCAGCGCGCCTTTTCACCGTGGTAGCGTTCCAGCCGCTTCAACTGCGAGCCGTCGGCAAACTGCCCCTTGGCCAGCACAATGCTGCTCAAGGTCAGATCCTCGGCAAACACCTGGGCCGACTCGGTGATCAGCGCATCGCAGTCAGGCGCGAACATGGCCGCACAATTGACCGCCATCCCCCCCCCCACGCTATGACCGAAGACCACGAAACGTTCCAGCCCGAGTTGCTCGCGCAACACCGGGAAGAAGTCGCGTGCCTCCCCGGCGACGAAATCCAGCGCCGGCAGTTGCGCACGTGCATCCGAGCGGCCGAAGCCAAGCCTGTCGTAGGCAATCACGCGGCGCCCGCTGGCCGCGCACAGCGCAGCCGGGAAATCCCTCCACAGTTCGACGCAGCCGAGCGAATCGTGGAAGAGGACGATGGCGCTGTCGCGCTCGACACGGCTGCTCCCGGTTGGGCCGGGCGTGCCCGGAGGCAGCCACTCACGCGCGAAGATGCGGCCTTGCGGGTGCACGACCCAAAGGTCGGAAGAAGCGATGTCGGAAGGCCGCCGTCGGGTCATGGGAGGTTCTCGGGTCCTGGGTGGATGGATCGTATCGTTGCGGCCTGGCGACCTTCGCACACGCAGCGATCGTGCGCGCTACCGGCACGTGAGCAAGCGCTGCGCGAGGGCTGAATCCGCACTGTGCCGGATTGCAAGGCGCATTCTTTTCGTCATTGACGTTAACGTCAATGACGAAAAGAGTGATTGAAGCCTCCGAACCTTCGCATGATCCAGTGCGATACGCCCCTCCCCGGCGACCACGGCTACTGCGGAGGCGCGCTAGCTCGGTTAAGCTGACGAAATTGAAGCCCTCCCTACCTCGGTGATGCCCGACGCTCACGCACTGCTCGGCCTGCAACCCGGCGCCACGCCGCAGCAGGTCAAGCGCGCCTTTCGCAAGCTGGCCATGCAGTGGCACCCCGACCGTAACGCCGACCCGGCGGCGGCCGCGCATTTTCTGCGCCTGCGCGAGGCGCACGATGGTCTGCTCTCCGCGCTCCTCGACGAAGCCGAAAGTGCTTCGGAGCGGGGCCGCGGCGCAGCCGGTCCCGAACCGGAGAGCGCTCCGCAAACGAACCACGCTCCGCCCGAGCGCGGGGCCGATCGCATGCAGACGCTCAAGATCAGCATCGAGGAGAGCTTCACCGGCGCCCTGTGCGCGATCGTGGTGCCCAGACTTGCGCCCTGTGCGCAGTGCGGAGGCAGTGGCAACGAGAAGCTGAGCGTCAGCCAGCTCTGTCCGTCCTGTCGCGGCACCGGACGCCTGCGCGCCCCGGACGGGCTGGTACGCTGCGCGGACTGCGACGGACGCGGCTACCGTACCACCTGCCCATGCAGTGGGTGTGGTGGCAGCGGTGAACAGACCGTTGAACGCAGGCTCGAGGTCCGCATTCCGGCAGGTGTGGTCGACGACGACGAACTGCGCCTGGCCGGCGAAGGTGACCCCCACCCCGAGCCGGGTCACCTGCCCGGCGATCTGCGCCTGCGCATCCTCCTCGCGCCCCATCCCCTGTTCCGCCGCGACGGACGCGACCTGGTGTTGCAGCGTCCGGTGAGCGCGTTGCGGCTGCTGATCGGCGGCACGATCCGCGTTCCCCATCCCGCAGGCCTGCGCAGCCTGCGCATCGAGCCCGGGCTCGCCCATCCGCGCAGCCTGCGCATCGCGGGCGCCGGCTTCCCCGCCCGCGCGCGGCGACCGGCTGGCGACCTGGTGGTCGAGTTCGAGCCGATCTTGCCGCAGTCCCCCGACACCGCGCTGCACGACCTGATCGATCAGCTCGACCGCGCACTCGTCGCGCGTGCCGATCATCACTTCCCGGAGCTCGCGCGCTGGGAGTCCGACTGGCTCGGCGAGCGCTGAATCGGCATCCGCAATACAATAAGCGTTTCCTGATACACATGTCCCTCAGGGGCATCCGAGGCCCCCCATGCGCCGTCTGGTTCCCGTGCTGATCCTCGTGCTTGCCGTCGCCGGCTTCTTCGTCCTGCGCGCGACCCGCCCCGCGGCGCCCGCCGCCGAGGCCCGCGAACGGGTCTGGCGGGTCGAAGCCGAGCCGCTCACCGCAGCGTCGGTCCATCCGACGCTGGTGCTGTACGGCCGCATCGAAGCGCCCGACCGCATCCGC
>JBEOKH010000472.1:0-4787 GCA_040275625.1 Thauera sp.
CCATGCCCGCCTGACGCCGACCCACGATGTCTTCCCTGTAGGAGCGCCGGCAGGCGGGAATACGGCGGCGCAAGCTTGCGGCCCCGCAGCCAGTCGAACCGGCCTGTTCGCGCCTGCCGGCGCTCCTACAGGGGCGTGTTCGATCCGCTCGCGTGACGCCGCCTCTTCCGGTCAGGCGTTCTCGTCCAGGTCCTCGAACGCCTCCGCCGGCGCCAGCGTCATATCCACGCTCTCCAGGCGCAGCGCCGGCCCGTCCCCCTCGCTCTCCAGCAGGATCCAGTGCCCGGCCTCGCGCCGGTACAGCTCCAGGCGGCGCTGATCGATGTCGACCAGCAGATATTCCCGCAGATCGGCCAGCTTGCGATAAGCGGCAAACTTGACGCCGCGATCGTAGGCGGCGGTGGAGTCCGACAGCACCTCCACCACCAGGCGCGGATGCTCGATCGCCAGCTCGGCACGCCGGTCGCGCTCGTCGCAGGTGACCATCACGTCCGGGTAGAAATACGCATCGGCATCGGTGACGAACAGCTTCATGCCGGAAACGAAGGCGTCGCAGCGCGAGCCCTTGAGGTGGCTGCGTAGCCTGGCGTAGATGGCGCCTGCAGCCAGCGCATGCCCCCGCCTCACCCCCACCATCGCGAACACCTCGCCGGCCAGATATTCGTGCTTGTCCGGCTGCGCGGCCTCCCAGTCGAGGTAGGCCTGCCGATTCAGTGTCGCGGCTTCCGGTGCGTGTCCCATTGCGAAGCTCCAGTCGATGTCCCGCCATTGTGGGCGGGGAGGGCGACGGGTTCAACGCTGCGCTCGGATGAAGCGTCAGGCGCGCTTGCGCAACGCTCGTGGGGGCAGGCTTGCCCGCGAAAGAACGAGCGACCCGGACCCGTCTCGCGGGCAAGCCCGCCCCCACCGGGCAGGGGCCCCGGAACGGCCACGTCGCGCTCGCCCCCCGTGGCATCCTGTGCGCTCTCCATCCTCGCGGACCCGCAACCCATGAAGACCATCGGCCTCCTCGGCGGCATGAGCTGGGAATCCACCGTGCCCTACTACCGCCAGATCAACGAAGCGGTGAAGGCCCGCCTCGGCGGCCTGCACTCGGCCAGGATCGTGCTGTACAGCGTCGACTTCGCCGAGATCGAGCGCCTGCAGCACGACGGCGACTGGGACGCCGCCGGCGCAGTGCTCGCAAATGCCGCGCAGGCGCTGGAGCGGGCCGGGGCCGATTTCATCGTGCTGTGCACCAACACCATGCACAAGGTGGTCCCCGCCATCGAGGCCGCGACGAACATCCCGCTGCTCCACATCGCCGACCCGACCGCAGCCGCCATCCGCCGCGCCGGCCTGACCCGCGTCGGCCTGCTCGGCACCCGCTTCACCATGGAGCAGGCCTTCTACCGCGGTCGCCTGGCGGAGCGCCACGGCATCGAGGTGCTGGTCCCCGAGCCGGACGACCGCGAACGCGTGCATCGCGTGATCTACGAGGAGCTCTGTCTCGGCCGCGTCGAAGATTCCTCGCGCACTGCCTACCGCGAGGTGATGCGCCGCCTGGTCGAGCACGGCGCGCAAGGCATCGTCCTCGGCTGCACCGAGATCTCGCTGCTGGTGGCCGAGCAGGATGCGAGCGTGCCGCTGTTCGACACCACGGCGATCCATTCGGGAGCGGCGGTGGAGATTGCGCTCGGAGAGGGGTAGGGAGCGGTCCCTTTCCGAGTGCAGCGACCCAGGTGGATCGGGCTTCGGGCGGGTGACGGCCATCGGTCGCGGGAGGGGGCTTACATTTCACGTACAGGTCGATGGCGCTCGTCTATGTTGAAGCATGGGAACGACGGGGCTTCGTGTTGGCCAGGAGCGCCCCTGGAGCGTGACCCGGCTTCATATGGAAGGATGAGCCATGAAAGAACTCATCAAGCGGTTAAGGAAGATCCTCGACACGGTCGAAATGGCCGACGATATTCGTGAGCGCCTCGAAAGGCTGCTGGAAGCCCTCGAGGGCGGTGAGCCGACCGATATCGTCATTGCCCGCTTGCTGGCTGATTTGCTCGAACTGGGTGCGGACCAGCTTCCCGGCCCGGTCGGCGACTTCGTCAAGGCCTATGCAGAGGCCTTCCGAAACGCGATCGATGCGATTCTCGCGATATTGTGGAAGCGTTACCGCGAGGCACGCCGGGCCGGACTCGACCACAAGGAGGCCAACGACCTCGTCACCTTCGACGCGAAGATTTGCGAATGGCTCCGTTTTCGCTGGTTGCTGGAGCAATTCGACGAATCGCGCGAACAGGCTGGCGACGAGGAGACGGAAGAGATCCCGGGAGGGCTGGTTCCTGGGCCCTTCGATCCGCCCGATGGCGAATCGGAGCCGGCGCCGCCCGTGCAACTCTGGGATGACGAGCACGATGGTTGTTGCCGAGGCCTCACCGCTCGCCAGCGCGAGCCGGTGGCGAGTGTCATCCATGAGCGCGTCTATCGCGAGGGTGGAAGCTGGTACATCGATGCGATTATCGAGATCACGCATCGGTGCGGGTTGAAGTCCGGAGGGGTGAGGGCGCTCTACATCAACATCGGGTCGGGTGCCATCAAGCTGCAACGCCACTACGCAACCGAATCGGCTGCCGTTGGAGGAAGGGGGAGGCGGTACACGTGGAAGCGGGTGCAGGTGTCTGCCCACGAGCCCCGCGAGATCCTTGTGCATGTACGCGCCGTCTCGGTCTGCATCGGTGTCCTGGACCGTATGGTACGCCTCGGCTGATCAGCCGAGGCGTGGCAGTCGGATGACCGGCATCTGCACCCTTGCGGCTCCGTCCCTCGGTCACCGTCCAACGCTGGGGTGAGCGAGGATTGTTCGGGCGGAGGGCGTGCGTCGATTGACGTGGCGTGCGGACACTTCAGCCGCCACTGAGCGCCTGCACCAGGACGAGCGTATCGTCTGCGCGCAGGGGATGGGCGGGATCCAAGACCTGCCCGCCGCCAGTGAAGAAGCGCATGTGGCGTCGCAGCCGGCCCTGCTCGTCGATGACGCGGAAGCGGATGCCCGGATAGCGCCGATCGAGGTCGGCCAACACCGCATCCAGGGTGGCACCCTCGGCATCGATCTCGCGCGCGCCGGTGTAGGACAGCAGCGGTGTCGGAATCAGCACCTTCATGTCGCTGCGGCGGCCGGATGGCCGGTTTCGACCGCGAGGATCTCGGGCAGGTGGCGGGCGATGCACTGCCAGTGGCCACCCTCGTCGGCGCTCATCCACAGTTCGCCGCTGGTGGTGCCGAAGTAGAGCCCGAGCGGCTCCAGACCGTCGGCGCTCATCGCCTGGCGCTTGACCGTCCACCACGCCTGCTGCTGCGGCAGCCCGCGATCGAGGCGCTGCCAGCCTGTGCCGGCGTCGCGGGTACCATACACCGCCGGACGGCCGCCCGGGCTGGTGCGTGGCCAGACGTCGGTGCCGTCCATCGGGAAGATCCACGCGCGTGCGGCATCGTGCGGGTGCACCACGAGCGGAAAGCCGATGTCGCCGACCTCTGCAGGCATGTTGCGACCGATCCGCACCCACTCGTTGCCCGGGCGGTCGAGTCGGTATACGCCGCAGTGGTTCTGCTGGTAGAGCCGGTCCGGTGCGCTCGGACACATTCGAATGCAGTGCGGGTCATGGAACGTGGGGTCGGCGCGATCGAAGCCCTCGACCACCTCGAGCCCGGCGAGCAGCGGCGCGAAGCTGCGGCCGCCATCGCGCGACTCATGCACGCCGCCGCCCGACATGCCGACGTACAGATGCGCGGGATCGCGCGGGTCGACGATGATGGAATGCAGCTTGGGGCCGTCCGGGGTGCCGTCCTGTACGGTGCCCATCCACCGGATGTATTGCGGGTCGTCGTTGAGGCAGGAGAACGGCGTCCAGTTCTCGCCACCGTCGCTGGAGCGGAAGAGGCCCTGCGGCGAGGTGCCGGCGTACCAGCAGCCGGGTTCGCCTGCGGGGGCCGGGGTGAGCCAGAAGGTGTGGTCCACCGTACGTCCCGCGCTGCCTTCGGGGGCGCGCGCGAAGGCGGGCGGCTGCGCGGCTTCCGACCAGTGTCGGCCGAGGTCGGTGGAGCGGTACAGGGTGGGACCGAGGTGGCCGGTCCTGGCTGCGGCGAGCAGGATGCGACCGTCTCGCGGGTCGAGCACCGCGTGGCTGACGATCTGCCCGAGCAACTGCGGCCCATCCACCCGCCAGGTCCGGCGCGCCGTGTCGCCATGGAAGAACCAGACGCCCTTGCGGGTCGCCACCAGCACCATGACCGTGCCGTCGGATCCGTTCATTTCCGCGCTCCGTGCAGGGGACGGTCCGGAAGTCCCCGGACCGCGTGCGCGGCCGTGATGCCGGGCGGGCATTCCGGCCGCGCTTTTCCTGTTCTATAGACCAGGATGCGGAGGCTTGCCGGATGCGGGCGCGTCGCGGTGGGCCGATCAGCGTGCTGGAGCGGCCTCCGCGCACGTGAAATGCGCGCCGTCGAAGGCGAGCCAGGCAGCGTGGCCGCGCCAGTCGGGCAGCACGCGGCGCACGCAGTCGTGGCCATCCATCTGGAAGCGGTGGGTGTCGGGGCGGTGGGTGTGGCCGTGCACCAGGGTGGGGTAGCCGTGCGCGCGCAGCAGGGCGGTGACCGCGTCGGCGTTGACGTCCATGATCTCGATGGTTTTTTCGGCCTTGGCGGCCTCGCTCTTCTGGCGCAGGCCGGCGATGAAGGCCTTGCGCGCGGCGAGCGGCTGGGCGAGGAAGCCGGCCTGCCAGGCGGGGTCGCGCACCTGGCGGCGGAAGGCCTGG
>JBEOKH010000473.1:0-27262 GCA_040275625.1 Thauera sp.
AACTCCCCACGGTGCTCACGCTCACGCTGTTCATCGCGGTCCTCGTTTCGCTGTCGCGCAGCTACCGGGATTCCGAGATGGTGGTGTGGTTCGCGTCCGGCGTTCCGCTCACTGCCTGGATCACGCCGGTGCTGCTGTTCGCGCTGCCGCTGGTGGCGGTGGTCGGCGCCGGCGCGCTGTGGCTGTCGCCGTGGGCGCAGCAAGAGAGCGCGGAATATCGCGAGCGCCTGGAGAGTCGCGACGACACCCATCGCGTGGCCCCAGGCGTGTTCCGCGAATCGAGCAGCGCGCAGCGCGTGTTCTTCGTCGAGGTCGGCGCGAGCGAGGACGGGCGTGTGCGCAACGTGTTCGTCAGCGAGCAGACGCGCGGCGGGCAGCTCATCGTGATCGCTTCGGCACAGGGCTACCTGCGTAGCGACAAGGAGGGGCGACGCTTCGTGGTGCTCGAGAAGGGGCGCCGCTACGACGGCACCCCAGGCACACCCGAGTACCGGGTGATGGAGTTCGAGCGCTATGAGGTGCAGGTCGAGCAGAAGCAGCTCGCCAGCCAGCAGGCGCGCATCCGCGCCCTGCCGACCACCTTGCTGCTCGCTCAAGCCGAGGCGCGTGGTCTGGGCGAACTGGTGGGCCGCTTCGGCATGCCGCTGGTGGCGCTGCTGCTGGCGCTGATGGCGATTCCGCTGTCCTTTGTCAATCCGCGTGCCGGTCGCGCCAACAACTTGCTGGTGGCGCTGCTGGTGTACCTGCTCTACAGCAACGCGATCTCGGTCTTCCAGGCCTGGGTCGCGCAGGGCAAGCTCGGCTTCGCCGCCGGCCTGCTGCTGCCACACCTGGTCGTGCTCGCCGGGCTCGCGCTGATGTTCCACAAGCGCCTGGCGATCTCGCCGTTCTGGCGGAGGCGCACATGACTCCGGTGCTGCTGCGCTATCTCGCGCGCGAGATCTTCGCCGCCAGCGCGCTGGTGCTGGTGGCCTTTCTCGGCCTGTTCGCCTTCTTCGACTTCATCAACGAACTTGAGGACGTGGGCAAGGGCGGCTATACGCTCTACCAGGCGCTGGTCTATGTTGCACTGACCCTGCCGGCACGGGTGTACGAGCTGATGCCGATCGCGGTGCTGATCGGCACCCTGTATGCGCTCGCGACCTTGGCGAAGAACTCCGAGATCACCGTGATGCGTGCCTCGGGGATGTCGAACGCGCTGCTGATGAGCGCGCTCGGGCTGATCGGCGGGGTGTTCGCGGTGCTGATCTTTCTGGTCGGCGAATACGTTGCGCCACCGGCCGAGGCCGCCGCCGAGGAGTGGAAGCTCACCGCCACCAAGGCGACGGTGTCGCAGCAGTTGCGTTCCGGGCTGTGGGTCAAGGACGGGCCGCTGGTGATCAACGTGCGTACGCTGTTGCCTGACCGCACGATGCGCGGCGCGCGCGTCTACGCGTTCAACGAGGACTATTCGCTGGCCTCGATTGCCGAGGCTGCAAGCGGCGTGTTCGACGGTGCGGGGGAGTGGCGCCTGCTCGATGTGCAGCGCACCCGTTTCCACGGTGATCGTACCGAGGTGGAGCGACTGCCCGAGATCCGCTGGCGCTCGGCGCTGACACCCGAGGTGCTCGGTGTGCTGATGGTGGCGCCGGAGCACATGCCGTTCGGCAGGCTATGGACCTACATCAACCATTTGCGCGATAACAACCAGAGCGCCGACCGCTTCGAGATCGCGCTGTGGAAGAAGCTGATCTATCCCTTCACCGCGCTGGTGATGATGGCGCTGGCGATGCCCTTCGGCTTCATCCACGACCGTATGGGCGGCGCGAGCGCGCGCATTTTCATGGGGGTGATGTTCGGTGTCGGCTTCCATCTGCTCAACGGACTGTTTTCCAATCTCGGCATGATCAACGCCTGGCCGCCCTTCATGGCGGCGCTCACCCCCAGCCTGATCTTCCTCGCTGCCGCGGCCTGGCTGATGCACCGCGTCGAGCGCCGCTGAGACGGGCGGCGCGTGTCCGCCGCCGCTTTGCGAGGTGCGGCGCTCCTGCAGAAGACGGCAGCGCCGCGGAAAGTCAGCCGCAGGCGCGGCGCCAATCGTGATCAGCGCGGTGAGCGCTTGCCGCGGCTGCGAAACCCGGCAGCGGTGAACCAAAAAACGGGCCCGCAGGCCCGTTCCGATGAAGTGACCGCGGTGGGCGATCAAGCTCCCTGTTGCTGCTGGGCGGCGCGCTTGGCAGCGGCAGCCTTGTAGTCCAGCTTTTCCTTGATGCGCGCCGACTTGCCCGAGCGCTGGCGCAGGTAGTAGAGCTTGGCGCGACGCACGTCACCGCGGCGCTTGACCTCGACGCCGGCGACCAGCGGCGAGTAGGTCTGGAAGGTACGCTCGACGCCTTCGCCCGAGGAGATCTTGCGGACGATGAACGAGGAGTTGAGGCCGCGGTTGCGCTTGGCGATGACCACGCCTTCGTAGGCCTGCAGACGCTCGCGCGTGCCTTCCTTGACCTTCACCTGGACGATCACGGTGTCGCCGGGCCCGAATTCGGGGATGGTCTTGCCTTCCGAGACGCGGGCCATCTCTTCTTGTTCGAGTTGCTGAAGCAGGTTCATTGGATTGACTCCATCGATGTTATCGGCCTTTGCCTCTTGCATCGGCCTGGCCGCAGAGCAGGTCGCAACCTGATGCGTGCCGTTTATAGAAGGGCGGTCAGGCAGTTTCGCCTTCGGCCCCGGCTTGCTCCTGCCTGAACTCGTCAAGCAGTTTCAATTCGATCTTGCTCAGCGCCCGAACGTCCAGCAGGTCGGGCCGGCGCAGCCAGGTGCGGCCGAGGGACTGCTTCAGCCGCCAGCGGCGGATCGCCGCATGGTTGCCCGATAACAGCACCTCGGGAACCCGTTCGCTGCCGTACAACTCTGGCCGCGTGTAGTGCGGGCAGTCCAGCAGGCCGTCGGCAAAGGAGTCTTCCTGTGCCGAACCGGCCGTATTCAATGCGCCGGGCAGCTGGCGCACGATCGCATCGAGCAGCACCATCGCGGGCAGCTCTCCGCCTGACAGCACGAAGTCGCCGAGCGAGAGCTCTTGGTCGACCTCACGGTCGATCAGGCGCTGGTCGACGCCTTCGTAACGTCCGCACAGGAGCACCAGGCCCGGTTCGGACGCCAGCTCCATCACCACCGCCTGCTCCAGCCTGCGCCCCTGGGGCGACAGGTAGATCACCCGGCCACTGCGCCCGGTCGCCGCTTGCTGCGCTGCGCGGGCGGCGGAGATCGACCGCATCAGCGGCTCTGCCAGCATCACCATGCCCGGTCCGCCGCCATAGGGCCGGTCGTCCACCGTGCGATGCGGGTCGGTGGTGAAGTCGCGCGGATTGTGGAAATCGAGCGCATAAAGTCCGCGATCGATCGCCCGCCGCGTGATGCCGCTGCCGGTGAGGGCAGAGAACATCTCAGGGAACAGGGTGATCACGTCGTAACGACGCATCCCGCTCAAGCGTTCGCCCGATACCTGCTGCTGCACGCTCTGCTCGGGGGAGGGCTGATTCACCGGCAGTCCATCGTCCCGACTCACCAATCTTTCTGCCAGCTCACCCGGATACGCCGGGCGGCGAGATCCACGTCGAGCACGTAGGCGGCGACGAAAGGGATCAACCGTTCGCTTGCGTCCTTGCTTTTGCCGTCCCGCACCTGCAGCACATCATGAGCGCCAGTGGAGAGCAGCCCGGAGACCGTGCCGAATGTCTCGCCGGCTTCGTTCTCGACGGACAGCCCGACGAGGTCACCCCAGTAGTACTCGCCTTCGGCGGGCGGGGGAAGGGCGTCGCGCGGTGCGCCGATGTAGAAGCCATCGAGGGCCTCGGCCGCGTTGCGGTTGGTGACCTCGGTGAGCGCGGCCACCAACCCCTTGCCGTGGGGACGGCAGCTTGCGAGCGGGTACTGCTTCCACTGCGCTTCGGGCGCGCTGTCGTCGCGGCACAGCCACCAGTGCGGCATTTTCCGCCAGGCGGCAGAATCGTCGCCAAACGGATGGATCTTGAGCCAGCCCTGAATACCAAAAGGGGCGACGATGCGCCCCAGTACGATCATGCGCAGTTCCGCCGCAGACCGACGTCGATCAGGCAGCAGCCTTGCCGGCCTGCTTCACCAGACGGGCAACGGTCGGCGAGAGCTGAGCGCCGTTCTGCTGCCAGTAGGCCAGGCGTTCGGCGTTGATGACGAGACCTTTTTCGGCGCCGGAGGCGATCGGATTGAAGTAGCCGACGCGCTCGATGAAGCGGCCGTCGCGGCGGTTGCGCGAATCGGCAACGACCATGTTGAAGAACGGGCGCTTTTTGGCGCCACCACGGGCAAGGCGAATGACGACCATCTCGTATTCCTGATCGGTGAATGCGGAAAACCGCGGATTATAGGCGGATCTGGCGCGGTAGACAAGGAGTTTGAGCTTTGTCCTCGAGTGTGGGGGCTTGCCTGCGCGCCCTCCGTTGCGGGCGGCGCGGCGTTGCTGCGTCCGAAGGGGATAGAATGCGCGCTGAACCCGTCCACGTCCTTGATCATGGAAGCGCCCTCGACACCATCCGCTGCAGAGCAGGAGCTGATCCGCTGGCTGGAAGCAGAGCCCGCGGCGCTGGTCGATGACGACCTCGCCGCGTTGCGCGCGCATCTTCACGACGCCCTCGCAGGCGGCGGCATCTCGACGACCCCGCAGTTGCTGCTCGAACTGGCGGCGCGCATCACCGATATCGCTGAGCGTCTGCGGCCGCAGATGCTGGCTCGGCAGCTGCCGGTGGACGTCGCGCTCTTCGAGGCCAACGAGCAGTTGTGCGTGCTCGCCCTCGATGTCGCCGGCGCGATGGCTGGGGTCGCTGGCGAAGGGCGGGTCAGCCGCCTGGTGACATCGTCGCAGGATCGGGAGATGGGTCTGCGCGCGCTTGAGTTGCTGACCGAAGTTTTCCTCGTGGCGGGGCTCGCCGCCGCTGCACCACCGGCTGGGGCGTGGCGGATGGCGCACGGGTTCGCGGCGCGGCACGATGTGGCTGTCGCCCCCGCAGGGGACACGTTGCGTTGCGCGTACCTGCGCCTGCTCGCAGTCGAGGTTGCCCAGCCCGAGGGATTGACCGGACGCGAGCTGGCGTGGCTGTACGAGTTCCTCGACGCCCGGGTGCTGAGTGCCGCGACCTTTTCCGCGGTGGGAGGGACGGATCAGGGGGGCGTGGCGTGGTGGGTCGATTTCGGTGCGGATCTCGGCCCGCAGGCAAGTGCGCGGCGGCCGCTGCCGGGTGCGGCGGGGCCCGGGGGCGAGCTCAGGCTCTTCAATCCACGGCCGATGGCGCAGAAGCTGGGCGAATGCATCGAGTGGGTGACCGCGCGCATGACGGCGGTCGAGCTGGCCGGCATGCAATGCGAACTCGAGCCGCTCGCCGCCGACGAGGAGATGTTCCCGCCCGGCCTGTCTCCGCTCGAGACGCTGGCCCTGCTGCGGCGCCTGCGCAGCCACTGGATGGCGGCGCCGGTCCGTGCCCAGCCGCGCCGGCAGCATCAGTATGTGGTGCAGGTGGGAATCGGCCTGCAGGCGCTGTGGGACATCGGTCGGGCCGGTGCGCCCGATTCCGGTCTCCTGCAGGAATGGATGGTGCTCAATGAGAGTCCGGGCGGGCTCGCGATCATGAGTGTCGCCGGGGTGCGCGGCGAGATCGAGGCCGGTGGCGCGCTTGCGCTGCGGCGTGATGCCGGGCAGCCATGGGCGGTGTGCATCGTGCGCTGGGTGCGCAGTGAATGTGCGGGCCAGCTCGAGGTGGGGCTGCAGATCATCGGGCAGTCGTTCCAGTCGGTAATGGTGGGCTTTCGCGGGCGGGCGGTGCAGCAGCTCTCGCCCGCGCTCGCGCTGCCGGTGATGGAGCCGCTGCGCCGGCATCCGGCGATGCTCGCGGTGGCGGGCACCTATGCTTCGCGGCGCTTCGTGTTTGTGCGTGAGGCGCGCACGGTGTATGTGGCCCAGGCGCGCGCGCTCGGCCTCGACATGCAGACCCCCAGCGTGGAACTGTTCCAGTACGAGATCGATCCTTATCCGATCTGAGCCCGATCTGAGCCCGGGCGCATCCGCCGGGGCGCGCGGGCGCTGAGGCTTATAATCGCGGCCCTCACCTGGAGCTGGTATCCGATGCACGAAATCCTCGTTCTTTACTACAGCCACCGCGGCTCGGTGCGGGCTCTCGCCGAGCATATCGCCGTGGGCATACACCAGGTGCCCGGTGCGGTGGCGCGCGTGCGTACGGTGCCGCGCGTGTCCACCGTGTGCGAGGCGGTCGAGGACGAAATCCCGCCCGATGGTCCGCCCTACGTCGAGTTGAGCGATCTGGAAGAGTGCGTCGGCCTGGCGCTCGGTAGCCCGACCCGCTTTGGCAACATGGCGGCACCGATGAAGTACTTCATCGACGGGCTCGCCGGCGCCTGGCTCAACGGCGCGCTCGCCGGCAAGCCCGGCTGCGTGTTCACATCCTCGTCCAGCCTGCATGGGGGTCAGGAGAGCACGCTGTTGTCGATGATGCTGCCGCTCCTGCACCACGGCATGCTGGTGCTCGGTCTGCCGTTTTCCGAGCCGGCGCTCGGCAATACGCGCAGTGGCGGCACCCCCTACGGTGCGAGCCACGTCGCCGGCGCCGAAGGCGACCCGGCGCTGAGCGCAGAGGAGATGCAGCTCGCGCAGGCGCAGGGGAGGCGGATTGCCGAGGTGGCGCTGCGTCTGGCGGGGGCGCGATGAGGGCGCGGACGCTGGTGGTGTTGTCGAGTGCCGCGCTGCTGGCGCTAATCGCGCTCTGTGTGGTGTGGGAGGGCTGGCTGGCGCCGCTGCGCCCGGGCGGCTCGTGGATGATGCTCAAGGCGGTGCCGCTGTTGCCGGCGGTCTTCGGGGTGCTGCGTGGGCGACGTTACACGTCGCAGTGGCTGTCGATGTTGTCGCTGCTGTACCTCACCGAGGGGGTGCTGCGCGCTGCCGATCCGGGTCTGACCGGTCTCTTCGCGCTGATCGAGGTGTTCCTCGCTGTCGTCCTCTTCACCAGCACGATGCTGCATGCACGCGTCACGGCGCCGTCGCGCGTGCAGGGCACAGATCCCCTGTAGGAGCGGCAGGCGCTGCGAATCAGGCGTTCGCGCGAAGCGTGGATGCACGCTTGCGAGGCGCGCGCGAGGCACGCCGTCGTTCGCGTCTTCGGACGCTCCTACTTCCCCTCACACCTGCGGGTTGAGCCGCTCGGCGCCTGCGTGCAGCTTGTTGAGCGCGTTGAGGTAGGCCTTGGCGGAGGCGACGATGATGTCGGTGTCGGCGCCCTGGCCGTCCATCACGCGACCATCGCGCGACAGGCGCACGGTGACTTCGCCCTGGGCGTCGGTGCCGCTAGTGATCGCGTTAACCGAATACAGCAGCAGTTCGCTGCCGCTCGCGGTCACCGATTCGATCGCCTTGAAGGCGGCGTCCACCGGTCCCGAACCGTTCGAGCGCGCATTCTTCTCGGCACCGCCGATCGACAGCGTGATCTCGGCCACCGGTGTCTCGCCGGTCTCGGAGTGGAAGCGGGTGGATACCAGGCGGTATTGCTCGGGCGCAGGCGTCACCGACTCGTCACGCATCAGCGCGGTGAGGTCCTCGTCGAAAATCTCCGACTTGCGATCGGCGAGGTCCTTGAAGCGCGCGAAGGCCTGGTTGAGGTGTTCCTCACTCTCGATCTCGATCCCGAGCTCCTGCAAGCGGGCGCGGAAGGCGTTGCGACCGGACAGCTTGCCGAGCACCAGC
Organism: Thauera sp.; assembly: GCA_040275625.1. Classification (GTDB taxonomy): domain Bacteria; phylum Pseudomonadota; class Gammaproteobacteria; order Burkholderiales; family Rhodocyclaceae; genus Thauera. The sequence continues at coordinate 7,763 of JBEOKH010000473.1, forward strand.
TTGTTGGCGCCCCAGCCCACGTCCTCGGCGCGCATGATCTCGTAGGTCTCGCGATGCTTGAGCACGCCGTCCTGATGGATGCCGGACTCGTGGGCGAAGGCGTTGGCGCCGACGATCGCCTTGTTGGGCTGCACCGGATAGCCGGTGATCTGCGACACGAGCCTGGATGCGGGGACGATCTGGGTGGCGTCGATGCCGGTCTCGACCGGGAAGATGTCGGCGCGGGTGCGCACCGCCATGACGATCTCTTCGAGCGAGGCGTTGCCGGCGCGTTCGCCGAGGCCGTTGATCGTGCACTCGACCTGGCGGGCGCCGGCACATACGGCGGCGAGCGAGTTGGCCACGGCCAGCCCGAGGTCGTTGTGGCAGTGCACCGACCACACCACCTGGTCGGCATTGGGCACGCGCTCGATCAGCGTGCGCACGGTCGCGGCGAACTGCTCGGGCACGTTGTAGCCGACGGTATCGGGCACGTTGATGGTCTTCGCCCCCGCCTTGATCACCGCCTCGAAGATGCGCACCAGGAAGTCGATCTCGGAGCGGCCGGCGTCCTCGGCGGAGAACTCGACGTCGTCGGTGTATTCGCGTGCCCAGCCGATCGCCTTGACCGCCTGCTCGACGACCTGGTCGGGCGTCATGCGCAGCTTCTTCTCCATGTGGATCGGGCTGGTGGCGATGAAGGTGTGGATGCGGCCGCGCGCCGCCGGGCGGATGGCCTCGCCGGCGCGGCGGACGTCGTGTTCGTTGGCGCGCGCCAGCGAACACACGGTGGACTCCTTGATCGCCTCGGCGATCGAGCGCACCGCCTCGAAGTCGCCGTTGGAGGCGGCGGCGAAGCCGGCCTCGATGACGTTGACCCGCATGCGCTCGAGCTGGCGTGCGATGCGCAGCTTTTCATCGCGCGTCATCGACGCGCCCGGGCTCTGTTCGCCGTCGCGCAGCGTGGTGTCGAAGATGATCAGCTTGTCTTTCATGGCTTGCTCCCGGGGTCGGAGGAAGTGCCCTCTGCGGGCAGGTCGGGGATGTCGTCGATATCGGCGGCTTGTGGCGCGGGCGCCTCGTGACGGTGCAGCCTGCGCCGGCGCCAGCGCAGCGCAGCGACGACGTAGCCGGAGCCGGCGTAGGCGAGGAAGAGTCCAAACAGGATGCCCGGCGGGTAGCTGGAAATGAGTGCGAAGGCGAGCACCAGCGCGATCAGCACGATGAACGGCACGCTCTTCCGGAGGTTGATGCTCTTGCCGCTCCAGAACAGCACGTTGCTGACCATCGATACGCCGGCGAAGACCGTCAGCACGGCGGCGTACCAGCGCAGTTCGTCACCGGCGAAGCCGTTGTCGATGCCGACCCACACCATGCCGGCGACGAGCGCCGCGGCGGCCGGGCTGGGCAGACCCTGGAAGTAGCGCTTGTCGACCACGTCGATGTTGGTGTTGAAGCGCGCCAGGCGTAGCGCCGCTCCGGCGCAGTAGATGAAGGCCGCGACCCAGCCAAGCTTGCCGAGGTCCTGCAGTGCCCATTCGTACATGACCAGCGCCGGGGCGGCACCGAAGGACACCATGTCGGACAGCGAATCGTACTCGGCGCCGAATTCGCTCTGGGTGTTGGTAAGGCGCGCGATGCGGCCGTCGAGACCGTCGAGCACCATGGCGACGAAGATCGCCACCGCGGCGTACTCGAAGCGCTCGTTCATCGCCTGCACGATGGCGTAGAAACCAGCGAACAGCGCGGCGGTGGTGAACAGGTTGGGCAGGATGTAGATGCCGCGGCGGCGCTTGTCCGGCGGTGGCAGCGGGGCGGGGTCGGTATGGGGCACGTTGGGTGTTGCCTCCGTGGGTTCCAGAGCGGGCATTTTAACGCACGCGCGCGCCGGGCCGCGATGTAATGGACGGCGCGAGCCGTGTGCAGCGTGTTTCGAGCGCGCAAGAAAAAAGCCGGTGCCGCGACTGCGGTACCGGCTCTTGGACTGGGCGCGGGACGATCAGTTCTTCGACTTGTCGACCAGGGCCTTGGCCTTGATCCACGGCATCATGTCGCGCAACTGGGCGCCGACCTTTTCGATCTGGTGGTCGGCGTTCAGGCGACGGTAGGCGGTCATGCTCGGGTAGTTGGTCTTGCCCTCGAGGATGAACATCTTGGCGTACTCGCCGGACTGGATGCGCTTCAACGCGTTGCGCATGGCGGCGCGCGACTGCTCGTTGATGACCTCGGGGCCGGTCACGTACTCACCGTACTCGGCGTTGTTCGAGATCGAGTAGTTCATGTTGGCGATGCCGCCCTCGTACATCAGGTCGACGATCAGCTTGAGCTCGTGCAGGCACTCGAAGTAGGCCATCTCGGGTGCGTAGCCGGCTTCGGTCAGGGTCTCGAAGCCCATCTTCACCAGCTCGACGGCGCCGCCGCACAGCACGGCCTGCTCGCCGAAGAGGTCGGTCTCGGTCTCTTCGCGGAAGTTGGTCTCGATCACGCCGCCCTTGGTGCCGCCATTGGCAGCGGAGTAGGACAGGGCGATGTCCTTGGCCTTGCCCGAGCGGTCCTGGTAGATCGCGATCAGGGTCGGCACGCCGCCCCCGCGCAGGTACTCGGAGCGCACCGTGTGGCCCGGGCCCTTGGGCGCGACCATGATCACGTCGAGGTCGGCGCGCGGCACGATCTGGTTGTAGTGCACGTTGAAGCCGTGGGCGAAGGCGAGCACGGCGCCCTTCTTGATGTTCGGCTCGATGTCGTCGCGGTAGACCTGCGGCGCGGTCTCGTCTGGCAGCAGGATCATGACGACGTCGGCGGCCTTGACGGCATCGCCGATTTCCTTGACGGTCAGGCCGGCGGCCTCGGCCTTGGCCCACGAGCTGCCATCCTTGCGCAGGCCGACGGTGACGTTCACGCCGGAGTCGCGCAGGTTCTGGGCATGGGCGTGGCCCTGGGAGCCGTAGCCGACGATGGTGACCTGCTTGCCCTTGATCAGCGAGAGGTCGGCGTCCTTGTCGTAGTAAACCTTCATGTCTTTCCTTTGGTTCGGGGTGTGGAGCGGGGAGAGGTGGTTCGGAGCTTGAGGTTCAGACCTTCAGCACACGGTCGCCGCGGCCGATGCCACAGACGCCCGAGCGCACGGTCTCGAGGATCAGTGCCGGGTCGATGGCGCCGATGAAGGCGTCGAGCTTGCTCTGGTTTCCGGTCAGCTCGACGACGTAGGCCGTATCGGTGACGTCGATGATGCGCGCGCGGAAGATGTCGGCGGTGCGCTTGACCTCTTCGCGATCCTTGCCGGTGGCACGTACCTTGACCAGCATCAGCTCACGCTCGATGTGGGCAGCCTCGGAGATGTCGACGACCTTGACCACCTCGACCAGCTTGTTCAACTGCTTGGTGATCTGCTCGACGATCTCGTCCGAGCCGGTGGTGACGATGGTCATCCGCGACATCGAGAGGTCCTCGGTCGGGGCCACGGTCAACGATTCGATGTTGTAGCCACGGGCCGAGAACAGGCCGGATACGCGCGACAGCGCGCCGGATTCGTTTTCGATCAGGAGGGAAATGACGTGACGCATGGTGTTGTGTTCCGGATTCGGTAGGAGGCGATCAGAGGTCTTCGGCAGACAGGATCATCTCGGTGAGACCCTTGCCGCCCTGCACCATCGGATAGACGTTCTCGGTCTGGTCGACCTGAAAGTCGAGGAACACGAGTTCGTCCTTGTACGTGGTGAAGGCCTCGCGCAGCGCACCTTCGACGTCGGCGGGCTTGTCCACCCGGATGCCGACGTGGCCGTAGGACTCGGCCAGCTTGGCGAAGTCGGGCAATGAATCCATGTAGGACTCTGAATAGCGGCCGCCGTGGAACAGCTCCTGCCACTGACGCACCATGCCCAGGTAGCGATTGTTGAGGTTGCAGATCTTGATCGGCAGGCGGAACTGCTTGCAGGTCGACAGTTCCTGGATGTTCATCTGGATCGAGGCCTCGCCGGTCACGCAGGCGACCTGCATGTCGGGGTTGGCGAGCTTGGCGCCCATCGCGTAGGGCATGCCCACGCCCATCGTGCCCAGGCCGCCCGAGTTGAGCCAGCGCCGCGGCTTATCGAAGCCGTAGTACTGCGCCGCCCACATCTGATGCTGGCCCACGTCGGAGGTGATGATGGCGTCGCCGCCGGTCACTTCCCACAGCTTCTGCACGACGAACTGCGGCTTGATGATCTCGTCCGAGTTCTTGTACACCATGCAGCGGCGGCCGCGCCATTCCTCGACCTGCTTCCACCACGCGGCGAGCGCTTCCGGGTTGGGGCGCGCGTCGCCGGATTCGATCTGGCGGATCATCTCGTCGAGCACCTCCTTGACGTCGCCGACGATCGGCACGTCAACGCGCACGCGCTTGGAGATCGACGACGGGTCGATGTCCACGTGGATGATCTTGCGCGGTTCTTCGGCGAAGTGCGCCGGGTTGCCGATCACACGGTCGTCGAAGCGCGCACCGACGGCAAGCAGCACGTCGCTGTAATGCATCGCCATGTTGGCTTCGAAGGTGCCGTGCATGCCGGGCATGCCGAGATACTGACGGTCGCTGAAGGGGTAGCCGCCCAGGCCCATCAGGGTGTTGGTGATCGGGTAGCCGAGGAGCCGCGTCAGCTTGGTGAGCTGCTCGGCCGCGTTCGACAGCACCACGCCGCCGCCGGTGTAGATCATTGGGCGCCTGGCTTCGAGCAGCAGTTGCACCGCCTTCTTGATCTGGCCCGAGTGGCCCTTGACCACCGGGTTGTACGAGCGCATCGAGACCTCTTTCGGATACTCGAACTCGCAGCGCTGCATCGACACGTCCTTCGGGATGTCGACCAGCACCGGGCCGGGGCGGCCGGTGCGGGCGAGATGGAAGGCCTTCTTCATGGTCAGCGCGATGTCGCGCGGATCCTTGACGAGGAAGTTGTGCTTGACGCAGGGGCGGGTGATGCCGACCGTATCGACTTCCTGGAAGGCGTCCTGGCCGATCGCCGCGACCGGCACCTGCCCCGAGATGATCACCATCGGGATCGAGTCGCAGTAGGCGGTGGCGATCCCGGTGACGGCGTTGGTGGCGCCCGGGCCGGAGGTCACCAGCGCGACGCCGACCTTTTCGGTGCTGCGCGCGAAGCCGTCGGCGGCGTGCACCGCGGCCTGTTCGTGGCGCACCAGTACGTGGCGAACCTTGTCCTGCTGGAAGAGCGCGTCATAGAGAAAGAGGACCGCGCCGCCGGGATAACCGAAGACATACTCGACCTTTTCTTCCTGCAGGCACCTGATTACAATTTCGGCTCCGGACAGCACCATCGCGAACTCGCTCTTCTTGGGGTTTGAATAAACGCAGAACGTTACCGGCCGGTCGCGGTTTGGTCAAGGCTGCAGGCGGTGGTGATCCGCCAGGTTGCGGCGCTGCGTTGCCTTGCCAACGTCCTGCGGCGTCGCTGCCGGTGCGTGGCTGCAAGTGCCACCGTGCAGGTGCCACCCTCCCGATCGACTCCCGTGCCGCGTCTCCGCGGCCGCTTGCGGAACATTCCATGACGCGCAGCAAGAGCAGGGCCGCGAAGCCCGCCACCGGGCGCGCCGCCGCCGACGAAACGCGCCCCGTATCCTCCCCGGCACGAATCTCCGCCACCGAAGGCGGACTCGGCGGGCGCCCGCTCGCAGAACTGGCCGGCCTGCGCCGGCGCCTGGCTTCGATGCTGTACGAATCGATGCTGTTGCTTGGCGTACTCGCACTGACCTTTCTCGTTCCCTCTCTCATCCTCGGCCAGATCGCCGATTTCGTGCCGCCCGGTTGGCTCCTGTGGGTGCACGTGTTCGCCGTGCTTGGCGTCTATTTCGTGTGGTACTGGCGCCGCGGGGGGCAGACGCTGGCGATGCAGACCTGGCGGTTGAAGATCGTGGTCGCGGCCGATGGGCGCCTCGCCCCCGTGGGGCGCTGCTGGGTGCGCTACACGCTGGCTTGGCCATCGGTGCTGCTCGGCGTCGGCCTGGTGTGGGCGCTGGTCGATCGCGACCGCCAGTTCCTGCACGATCGCCTCGCCGGAACCTGCATCGTGCTGTTGCCGGTGGCGCCCAAGGGCTGAGCGGGCGCGCCCGCTTCACCTTGCAGCAGCGGCGCGCGCCGGGCGTCTTTGCGATGCGCTGCGCTGCGGGGAGGGGAGGTCTCGGGTAATATTCGGGCAAAGGCACCTGCCTTGCACGGACCGCCCCTGCACGGGCCGAAGAGGATCGCGCGATGGCCGAGCTGCCGGCCCACGGGCCCTACGCCGAGTTTGCCCTGCTGCTGTTCATTTCCGCGCTGGCCGGCGCCGTGGCGGTGCGTCTTCGCCAGCCGGTGCTGATCGCTTACATCGTGGTCGGCATCCTGGTCGGTCCGGCCGTATTCGGCATCGTCACCGCGCACGATCAGGTCGCGCTGCTCGCCGAGATCGGCGTCACCGTGCTGCTCTTCGTGGTCGGCCTCAAGCTCGACCTCCACCACATCCGCCACATCGGCCCGGTTGCACTCGCTACCGGGCTTGGCCAGCTCGGCTTCACCATCGTGTTCGGCTTCGCGCTGATCTTGCTGATGGGCAGGAGTCTCATCGAGGCGCTTTACGTTGCGGTCGCGCTGACCTTCTCCAGCACGATCATCGTGGTCAAGCTGCTGTCGGACAAGCGCGAGCTCGATTCGCTGCACGGCCGCATCGCGGTCGGCTTCCTGATCGTGCAGGACGTAGCGGTGGTGCTGGCGATGATGACGATGAGCGCATTGCGCGGCACGGGCGAGGATGCGCTTCTGACCGTCGCCGGCGCGCTCGCCTTGCGCCTGCTCGGCGCGGGCTTGCTGATGTACGTGCTGATGCGCCATGTGCTGCCCTGGCTGGTGCATGCGATGGCGCGTTCGCAGGAGCTGCTGCTGATCTTCGCGATCGCCTGGGGGACGGGGCTCGCGGCGCTCGGCGAGGTGGCCGGGTTCAGCAAGGAAGCGGGCGCCTTCTTGGCCGGCTTCTCGCTCGCCTCGACGCGCTACCGCGAGGCGATGAATGCGCGCCTGACCGGTATCCGCGACTTCATGCTGCTGTTCTTCTTCGTGGACCTCGGCGCCAAGCTCGACTTCTCCACCCTCGGCGGCGAAGTCTGGCCGGCGGTGGTGTTGTCGCTGTTCGTGCTGATCGGCAACCCGCTGATCGTGATGGCGATCATGGGCTACATGGGCTATCGCAAGCGCACCGGCTTTCTCGCCGGGCTCACGGTGGCGCAGATCAGCGAGTTCTCGATCGTGTTCGTGGCGATGGGCATCACCCTCGGCCACGTCGGCATCGAGGCGCTGGGGCTCACCACGCTGGTCGGGCTGGTCACGATCATGATGTCCACCTACATGATCCTGTACTCGCAGCCGCTTTACGAGCGCCTCGCGCCGCTGCTCGGCGTGTTCGAGCGTAAGCGCCCCTTCCGCGAGCTCGCGGTCGAGCGCCAGGGCAGGGCGGCGGGGCAGCCCGACATCGTGGTGTTCGGCCTCGGCCGTTACGGTTCGCGGCTGATGACGCAGTTGCGCGCCGCCGGCATCGAGGTGCTGGGGGTGGATTTCGACCCCGAGATCGTCCGCCGCCTGCGTCGTCAGCGTCTGCCGGTGCGCTTCGGTGACGGCGAGGACCCCGGCTTTCTCGAATCCCTGCCGCTCGCCGAGGCGCGCTGGGTGGTGACCACCTTCCCGCAGTGGGCGTCCAACCGCGCGTTCCTGCACGCGCTCGGTGAGGCCGGGTTCAAGGGCCGCATCGCCGGCGTGGTGCGCGACGACGTGCACGGCGAGGCGCTCGGCGCTGCCGGTGTGGAGCGGGTGCTCAATCCCTTCAACGACGCAGCGGATTTTGCCGCGCGCACTTTCGCGGCCGAGATCGCCTACGAGGAGGCGCACCACGACGCGGGCGCCGACGCCTCCGCGACCTCGGCTTCCGACGTGGCTGCGGGCGCTCCCGCCACCACCCCACGGGCCGCGGCAGGCCCCCCTGCCGCGGCGCCGACCCAACCCCGGGAGACCGAATGATGAAGCCGATCCGCACGCTCTTGGCGCCCACCGACCTGTCCGCACTGGCGCGCCATGCGGTGGCGCGCGCCGCGCTGCTCGCCGCCGAACTGAACGCCCGCCTGTCGCTGCAGCATGTGGTCAATGCCGGCGCGCTCGACGCGCTGCGCCACCTGCTCGACGCCGACACCATCGGCATGCAGCAAAAGCTGCTCGATGGGGTGCGCGGTGAAGTCGAGGCGCTCGCGACCGAGATGAAGTCGCGCCACGGCGTGAACCCCGAGCTCTGCCTGGCGGTCGGCAGCGTGCTCGGCGAGATCGTCGGTCACGCGGACGCGCTCGATGCCGACCTGCTGGTGATGGGCGCGCGTGGCGCCGGCTTCATGCGCGAACTGCTGATCGGGTCCACCACCGAGCGCGTGTTGCGCAAGACCGCTCGGCCGCTGCTGGTGGTCAAGCAGATCGCGCACGAGCCCTATCGCCGTGTGCTGGTGCCGGTGGACTTCTCGCCGCGCGCGCTCGAAGCCCTTCTGTTCGCGCAGCAGGTCGCGCCGCAGGCGGAGCTGGTGCTGCTGCATGCGTTCGAAGTGCCGTTCGAGGGCAAGCTGCGCTATGCCGGGGTTGAGGAGCACGCACTGTCCTCGCTGCGCGTCAACGCGCGGCGCGAAGCGGTGGCGCAGATGAACGACCTGGTGGCGCGCGCCGGTATCGACGAGAACCTTGTACGTCGGCTTGTGGTCCACGGCGAGGCTACGACGCAGGTGCTCGAGCAGGAGCAGGAACAGGACTGTGACCTGATCGTGATCGGCAAGCGCGGTCACGGCCTGTTCGGAGAGCTGCTGCTCGGCAGCGTCACCAAGCACATCCTTGCGCGCTCGGCTGCCGACGTGCTGGTCTGCGACCGCAAAGCCGACTGAATTCCGGCCTCGACCGACGATCCCGCCGCGACCTTCACCCTGTGCGCTGTGCGCCGTGCGCCGCAGGGCGTACACTCGCGCGCTAGCCGCGCCGCCAGAGCGCCGATGGAGAACATGATGAAAACCGAGCATGCCCCGACGATCCAGCGCGCCGACTACCGGCCGCTGGCATGGACGGTCGAGACCGTCGACCTGCACTTCCGCCTCGATCCCGACGCCACGCTGGTCACCAATCGCATGCGGTGCGTGCGCAGCCGCGATGGCGGGGACGGCCCGATCCGCTTATGGAGCGAGGCCCTCGAGCGCGTGTCGCTCACCGTGGACGGTCGGGCGCCGCAGGCGCTGCGCGAGGCGGGCGGCGTGATCGAGGTCGATGCCGCTGGCGAGCACGTGCTGGTCGAGGTCGTCACCCGCGTCGACCCGCGCGCCAACACCACCTTGTCGGGCCTCTATCTTTCCAACGGCGGCTTCTTTACCCAGTGCGAGGCCGAGGGCTTCCGCCGCATCACCTGCTTCCCCGATCGTCCCGACGTGATGGCGCGCTACACCGTCACCCTGGAGGCCGACCGTGAAGCCTGCCCGGTGCTGCTCTCGAACGGTAACCTGGTCGACGCGGGCCTGCTGCCCGAGGGCCGCCATTACGCGAAGTGGGAGGATCCCTTTCCCAAGCCCTCGTATCTCTTCGCGCTGGTTGCGGCAAGGCTGGTCGCGCTCGAGCGCCGCGTCACCACCATGTCCGGCCGCGAGGTGCTGCTGCAGGTGTGGGTCGAGGAGGGCAACCTCGACCGCGTCGAGCATGCGATGGATTCGCTGGTGCACTCGATGCGCTGGGACGAGCAGAGCTTCGGCCTGGAACTCGACCTCGACCGCTTCATGATCGTCGCAGTGGCCGACTTCAACATGGGCGCGATGGAAAACAAGGGACTGAACATCTTCAACACCAAGTTCATCCTCGCCAAGCCCGACACCGCCACCGACCTTGACTACGAGAACGTCGAGAGCGTGGTCGCGCACGAGTACTTCCACAACTGGACCGGCAACCGCGTCACCTGCCGCGACTGGTTCCAGCTCACCTTGAAGGAAGGCCTCACCGTCTTCCGCGACCAGCAGTTCTCCGCCGACATGCTGGCGCGCGCGGCCGGCCCCGAGGGCGCGGCCTCGGCGCGCGCGGTCAAGCGCATCGACGACGTGCGCGTGCTGCGCGCGGCGCAGTTCCCGGAAGACGGCGGGCCGATGGCGCACCCGATCCGCCCCGACAGCTACCAGGAGATCAACAACTTCTACACCGCCACGGTCTACGAGAAGGGCGCCGAGGTCATCCGCATGCTGCACACCCTGCTCGGGCAGGAGGGCTTCCGCAACGGCATGGACCTCTACTTCAGCTACTTCGACGGTCAGGCGGTGACCTGCGACGACTTCGTCGAGGTGATGTCCGAGGCCAACAACGGCTTCGACCTCGACCAGTTCATGCGCTGGTACGACCAGGCCGGCACGCCGCGGGTGAAGGCGAGCGGGGAGTGGAACGCGGCCGATGGCAGCTACACGCTGACGCTGGCGCAATCGACGCCGGCCACACCCGGCCAGCACGCCAAGCTGCCGCTGGTGATTCCGGTCGCGGTGGGCCTGATCGGCGCAGACGGGCGCGACCTGCCGCTGCAACTCGAGGGCGAACTGCAGCCCGGCGCCACCACCCGCGTGCTCAGGCTGGTCGAGGACGCGCACAGCTTCCGCTTCGTCGGCCTCGCCCACGCGCCAGTGCCTTCGTTGCTGCGCGGCTTCTCGGCGCCGGTCATCCTGGAGCTTGACGAGGACGACGCGCGTCTGGCCTTCCGCATGGCGCACGACGCCGACCCCTTCAACCGCTGGGACGCCGCGCAGCGCTACGCCGAGCGCGTCGCGCTGGCGCTCGCCGCCGAACCGGCGACCGGGGTGCCGGACGATTTTGTTGCCGCCTTCCGGACCTTGCTGAACGACGCCACGCTCGACCCCGCCTTCCGCGCCCAGGCGCTCGCGCTGCCGGGCGAGGCCTACCTGCTCGAACGCATGTCGCCGGCCAAACCCGGCGCGCTGCGTGCTGCGCTGATCGGGCTGATGCGCGCGCTCGGCCGCTCGCTCGCCGCCGACTGGTTGCGTGTGGTCGATGCGATGCAGGTGGCGGGTGAGTATCGCTACCACCCGGGTGACGCGGGTCGCCGCGCGCTTGCCAACCTCGCGCTGCGCTACCTCGCCGCGGCGGGCGACGTCGAAGGCTTGCGCCGTGCCGAGGCACGCTTCGCCAGCGCCACCAACATGACCGAGCGTTTCGGCGCGCTCGCCGCGCTGGTGCAGAGCGCCAGCCCGGCGCGTACCAATGCCTTGCAGACCTTCCATGCGCGCCATCGCGGCGATGCGCTGGTGCTCGACAAGTGGTTCGCGCTCCAGGCCGGCGCCTGGCGCTGGGACGAGGCGGTCGAACCGGCGCTGGCGCGTGTGCGCGTGCTGCTCAGCGATTCCGCGTTCAGCCTGTCGAACCCGAACAAGGTCTACGCGCTGCTCGGCACCTTCTTCCGTGCCAACCCGGGTGAGTTCCACGCCGCCGACGGCAGCGGGCATGCGTTCTGGGCGGAGCAGGTGATCGCGCTCGACGCCAGGAATCCGCAGGTGGCGGCACGCATGGCGCGCGCGCTGGAGAACTGGCGCCACTTCACCCCGGCGCTGCAGGCGAGCATCCGCCCGCAGCTCGAGCGCGTGCTCGCCGCGCCCGGGCTGTCTGCTGACGTCGCGGAAATCGTCGGCAAGGCGGTGGATGAGGTGTAAGGCGGGAACCGCGCGCTACGAAATGCGGCCAACGCCGGCGAGGGCACCATCGCCGAATGTTCGCGGCTGCTGCCGCTCCTGCACGGAATCGGAAGCGCGGCGCATCCTGTAGGAGCGCTGGCAGGCGCGAACGCAGCGCCGAAGGCCGGCACGCGCGTCGATCGCTGTACCGCCCCGTTCGCGGCTGCCGCCGCTCCTACAGGGGCAAGCCGGCGCGATGGGCACACGGGTTTTTGTAGGAGCGCCGGACGGCGCGAACGCAGCGCCGAAGGCCGACACGCGGGTTTCTGTAGGAGCGCCGGACGGCGCGAACCGCGCGCTGCGAAATGCGACCAACGCCGGCGAGGGCACCATCGCAGAACGTTCGCGGCTGCCGCCGCTCCTGCACGGAATCGGAAGCGCGGCGCATCCTGTAGGAGCGCCGGCAGGCGCGAACGCAGCGCCGAAGGCCGGCACGCGCGTCGATCGCTGTACCGCCCCGTTCGCGGCTGCCGCCGCTCCTACAGGGGCAAGCCGGCGCGATGGGCACACGGGTTTTTGTAGGAGCGCCGGACGGCGCGAACGCAGCGCCGAAGGCCGACACGCGGGTTTCTGTAGGAGCGCCGGACGGCGCGAACCGCGCGCTGCGAAATGCGACCAACGCCGGCGAGGGCACCATCGCAGAATGTTCGCGGCTGCCGCCGCTCCTGCCGCGCGGCTGCGCGGGCGCCGGCAGGCGCGGGCCTGGCTGCGCCGTACCCCGCAAACGACGACGCCGGAGCCGACTCGTGTCGGTTCCGGCGTCGTCGTATCGGGCGGCGGGGGCGCCGCGCGGCTCACTCGGCGGCGAGGTCGCCCGCGATGTAGCTCTCGAGCTGCTTGATCGTCTTTTCCTGCTGGGTGACGATCGACTTGACCATGTCGCCAATGGTGACGATGCCAAGCAGCTTGCCATCCTCGACCACCGGGATGTGGCGGAAGCGCTTGGTGGTCATGGTGGCCATCAGGTCGTCGGCAGTGCCCGAAAGGCCGACGGTATAGGGATTCGGCGTCATCAGGTCACCGACCTTGACGTCGCGCGACACCAAGCCCTTGAGCACGACCTTGCGCGCGTAGTCGCGCTCGGTGAAGATCCCCACCAGGCGATCGGCGTCGGTGACCAGTACGCATCCGATGTCGAACTGAGCCATCAGCGACAGTGCGTCGAAGACCGAATCGGTCGGGCGAACCGCGTGAAAGGTGCCGCCCTTGGCGTCCAGGATCTGTTTCACGGTCGTCATCATCTTCCTACTCCCCCTTCTTCGTTGACATGCGCGCCGCTCTACGCGGGCGGGTTTTTATTCGCGGCCTGTAGGGGTTTTAACCACATCGGCCGGCTGATGCAAGCATGACCGGCGGGGCAATCGCCCGAAACGCCGTTTTTCCTGGCGGAATTGCTGTGCCAGTCCGGTTCAGAGGCCCGCGCCTTGCGCCGCTCCGGCACCAAGCCGTGCGTGCTTGACCCGGGCCGCGCGCTCAGATCTCGAGGTTGTCGATCAGGCGCGTGCGACCCAGCCTGGCCGCAGCGAGCACGACCAGCGCCTCGCCCGCCTGTGCCGGTGGCTGCAGGTCGACGCGGCGGCGCACCGCGATGTAGTCGGGCTCCCAGCCGGCAGCGGCGAGTTCGGCCATCGCCGCGGACTCGAGCGCGCGCAGATCATGGCTGCCCCCGCGCACCGCGTCGCGGATGCCCGCCAGCAGGCGATGCAGCAGCGGCGCACGTGCGCGCTCTTCGGCACTCAGATAGCCGTTGCGCGAGGACAAGGCGAGGCCGTCGTCGGCGCGCACCGTCTCGCCGGGCACCACCTCAATCGGCATCGCCAGCTCGCGCACCATGTTCGACAGCACCATGAGCTGCTGGTAATCCTTCTTGCCGAACAGTGCGACCTCGGGCTGCACGATGTTGAGCAGCTTGGCGACCACGGTGGCGACGCCACGGAAATGCCCGGCACGGAACGCGCCCTCAAGGATCGCGACGTGCTCGGCGGGCGGATCGACGTGGTAGCGCTGCGGCTGCGGGTACATCACCGACTCGTCGGGTGCGAACAGGTGCCTCACCCCCGCGGCGGCGAGCTTCTCGCAGTCGGCGGCGAAGGTGCGCGGATAGCGCTCGAAGTCCTCGCCTGCGCCGAACTGCAGGCGGTTGACGAAGATGCTGGCGATCACGCAGTCGGCGTGCGTGCGCGCCTGGTGCATCAGCGCGATATGGCCTTCGTGCAGGTTGCCCATGGTGGGGACGAAGGCGACGCGGCCCCCGCGCGCACGTGCGGCGCGCAGGCTGTCGATGGTTTCGTGGATCTGCATGTGCGTGTTCAGTAACAGTGTTCGGCGGCAGGGAAGCTGCCGTCCTTGACCGCGGTGACATAGCGCGCCACCGCGTCCTCGATGCTCGCTGCGCCGTCCATGAAGTTGCGTACGAAGCGCGCGGTCCTGCCGGGGAAAATGCCCAGCAGGTCGTGCAGCACCAGCACCTGGCCGTCGCAGGCTGCGCCAGCGCCGATGCCGATCGTGGCCATGCTCTTCAGGCTGGTGGTGATCTCGCCGGCGAGCGCCGCCGGCACCATCTCCATCACCATCAGCGCTGCCCCCGCCTGCTCGAGTGCGAGCGCATCGGCTTTCAGGCGCGCCGCGCCCTCGTCGCTGCGACCCTGCACGCGGTAACCGCCGAGCTGGTGCACCGACTGCGGGGTGAGGCCGATGTGCGCGCACACCGGCACGCCGCGCTCGACGAGGAAGCGCACCGTCCCGGCCATGAATTCGCCGCCCTCGAGCTTGACCATCTGCGCCCCGGCCGCCATCAGGCGTGCGGCATTGCGCATCGCCTGCTCGCGACTCTCGTGGTAGGTGCCGAAGGGCATGTCGGTGAGGATCAGCGGACGCGCACCGGCACGCGCGACGCACTCGGTGTGATAAGCCATCTGCTCGAGCGTGACCGGCAGCGTGGATTTCTGGCCCTGCAGCACGTTGCCGAGCGAATCGCCGATCAGGATGGCGTCGACACCGGCGCGCCCGAGCAGTGCGGCGAAGCTGGCGTCGTAGGCGGTGAGCATCGCGATCTTGTTGGCTTCGGCGCGCATCTTGCCGAGCTCGAAGAGGGTGACGGGCTTCTGGTCCTGTAGATAGCTCATTCATCGCTCCTGTGGGAGGCGGCAGTGTTCACCAAACTGGTGCATTGCACAAGTCCGCACGCCGACGGTATGCGCGCCTGCGATCAATCGGCGTAACCGAAGAATTCGCGGTAGCTGCGCATCTCGCGCAGGCGCTCGAGCAGGAGCTCGAAGTCCTCGTCGCGATCGACCGGGTTGAGCTTGCCGGCGTCGACGATGAACAGCGGCGCGGCGTCGTACTGGTAGAAATAGCGCGTGTAGCGGTCTGCGACCTGCTGCAGGTAGAGCTCGGTGATGCGGCGCTCGGCGTCGAGGCCGCGCTTGCGGATGCGCTCCATCAGCGTGTCGGGGCGTGCCTGCAGGTAGATCACCAGGTCGGGGCGTGGCGCATTTACTGGCTGCAGGCTGTCATGTACCCGGAGGTAGAGCGCGAGCTCGTCCGCAGAGAGGTTCTGCTCGGCGAACAGGCGGTCCTTGTCGAACAGGAAATCGGCCACCACCCGGCGTTCGCCATCGAGCGCGCCGAGACTGGCGAGCTGGTCGATGCGCTGGAACAGGAAGGAGAGCTGGGTCGCCAGTCCCCAGCGCTCCGACTGCTGGTAGAAGCGGGTGAGGAAGGGGTTGAGCTCGGCCTGCTCGAACACCGCTTCGGCCTGCAGGCGGTTGGCCAGGCGGCGGGCGAGGGAGGTCTTGCCGGCGCCGATCGGGCCTTCGACGACGATGTAGCGGGCCTTGTCGAGCATGCGTTGCGATCCCCTGAGCGCGCGTCAGTTGCGGAAGATGAAGTAGACCGCGCCGAGCATACACAAGGCCGCCCACAGATAGTCAAGCTTGAGCGGCTGCTTCATGTACAGCACGACGAAGGGCACGAACACCAGCAGCGTGATCACCTCCTGCATGATCTTGAGCTGGGCGAGGCTCAGCTCGGTGGCGCCGATGCGGTTGGCCGGCACCTGCAGCAGGTATTCGAAAAGGGCGATGCCCCAGCTCACCAGCGCGGCCACGTACCAGGCCCTGGCGTGCATGTTCTTCAGGTGGCCGTACCAGGCGAAGGTCATGAACACGTTGGAGGCGGTCAGCAGCAGTGCCGTCTGCAGCCAGACGGGCATGTTGCCGAGAGACTGCAGCAAGGCGGGCATGGCAGGTGGGGGTCAGGTGCGAGCGGCCGGTGCCGGCGCCACCCGCTCGATCGCCTGCCCGGCGACTGCCGGCAGCAGCTCGGCGACGCGACCGCGACCGGGAATGCTTGCCGCGGGAGCGATCTCGGCCAGCGGCTGCAGGGTGAAGGCGCGCTCATGCATGCGCGGATGTGGCACCTGCAGGCCGGGTTCGTCGATCACCGCGTCGCCGTGCAGCAGCAGGTCGAGATCCATCGTGCGCGGTGCGAGCGGAAAGTCGCGGGTGCGTCCACAGTCGTGCTCGATCGCAAGCAGCGCGTCGAGCAGGGGCCGCGGCGCGAGCGTGGTGTCCACCGCGATCACCGCGTTGATGAAGTCGGGCTGGCCGCTCACACCCACCGGCGCGCTGCGGTAAAGCGAGGAACGGGCGATCACCCGGGTGCCGGGAAGTTCGCCAAGGCGCTTTTGCGCGCGTGCGAAGGCGGAGGCCGGGTCGCCGAGGTTGGCGCCGAAGGCGATGTAGGCGCGGGTCACTCGGTGGCGCTCAGGAGAGGTCTGCGGTGACCGGACCCGCGCCACCGTCTGCGGCCGGCTTGCGCTTGCGGCGGCGGCGCTTCTTGGCGGCCGGGGTGGTCTCGGCCGGCGCCTGGCGCAGCAGCACCTCGCGCTCGTCATGGCCGGCGTGGGCGAAGTCGTCCCACCAGTCGACGATCTCCATGGGGATCTCGCCGGCCTGCGCGCGCAGGCGCAGGAAGTCCCAGCCCGCGCGGTAGCGCGGCTGTTCGATCACGCGGAAGGGCGTCTTGCCACTGCGCTTGTCGAAGCGTGGCTGAAGCGCCCAGATGTCCTTGATGTCGCCGGCGATGCGGCGCGTGATCGCGAGCTTGCCGGCCTGGGCGTCGAGCACCTCGTCCATCGCCTCGAAGAGCGCCGGCTGGCTGTGGTCACCGGTGGCCTTCTTGCGGTCCCAGGTCTTGAGGACCTCGTGCCACAGCAGGGTCGAAAACAGGAAGCCGGGCGATACGGATTTGTCCTCGCGCACGCGCTCGTCGGTGTTCTCCAGCGCCAGGGTGACGAAGCGCTCACCCATCGGCTGCTCGAGGATCACGTCGAGCAGCGGCAAGAGGCCGTGGTGCAGGCCCTCGGCACGGAGTTGCTGCAGGCACTTCAGCGAATGGCCGGAGAACAGCAGCTTGAGCATCTCGTCGAACAGGCGCGCAGCCGGCACGTTCTCGAGCAGCGTGGCCATCTCACGGATCGGCGTGCGCGCCGCCGGGTCGATGGTGAGCCCGAGCTTGGCCGCCAGCCGCACCGCACGCAGCATGCGTACCGGGTCCTCGCGGTAGCGCGTGCGCGGGTCGCCGATCATGCGCAGCGTCTTTTGCTGGATGTCGGCGACGCCGTGGTGGTAGTCGACGATGGTCTCGGTGCCGGGGTCGTAGTACAGCGCGTTTACGGTGAAGTCGCGCCGGGTGGCGTCTTCCTGCTGGTTGCCGAACACGTTGTCGCGCAGCACGCGGCCGTGCTCGTCGGTGTCGGCGGTCTCGGCGTCCTGGCTGGCGCGAAAGGTGGAGACCTCGATGGTCTCCGGTCCGCTCATCACATGCACGATCTTGAAGCGGCGGCCGATGATGCGCGAGCGGCGGAAGGCGGCGCGCACCTCTTCGGGCGTGGCGCTGGTGGCGACGTCGTAGTCCTTGGGGGGTTGGCCGATCAGCAGGTCGCGCACCGCGCCGCCGACCACGAAGGCCTTGAAGCCCTTCTCCTGCAGCACCGCGCACACCTTGCGCGCGGCTGGCGAGAGTTGCTCGCAGCGGATGCCGTGACGTTCGACGGGAATGAGGGCGGGTTCGTGGCGTGCAGCGGTCGCCGGGCGCTTGAAGACCTTGCGCAGCAGCTTGCGGATCATCGGGAAGGGAGTCGTGCTTGCATAAGCGCGCAATGATAACCGATCGAATCACCGTTTCGCGTGCGCGCACTGCCTGCGGCGCCTGCCCTCGACCGCGCATGGCGACCACGGTGGCGCTGCCCGCGGCCGGGGTGGGCCACTTAACCGATCAGCGCCCCGGTCAGGCTGGAGAGGGTGTCGCCGAACGCGGTGGTCAGGATCACCAGGATCGGCATGCCGTAGCAGAACGCGAGCACTGCGCTGCGGATGCGCGGGTGGGCCTCGTGCAGTTCGAGGAAGTATGTGCACACGAGGCGCAGCTTCACCGCCATCACCAGCGATACCAGCACGGCGACGCCCACGCCGGCGCCGTCCGCGCTGCCGATTCCGGCGCCGCCCACGCTGAGCAGCACGAGCATCAGCCAGGCGAGGTCGATCTTGCGTTCGGGGCTCATGTGCGACTCCTCATCCGAGCAGGTAAAACAGCGGGAAGATCATCAGCCAGATCATGTCGGTGACGTGCCAGTAGCAGGCGAAGGCCTCGAGCCCGCTGTGCTCCTCGACCGTGTAGGCGCCGAGGCCGGTGCGCGTGATCACCCACAGCATGCCGAGCAGACCCCAGAACACATGCACCAGGTGGGTGAAGGTCAGGTAGTAGTAGCTGACGATGAACACTCCGGCGCTGCCATCCAGCCCGAGTGCGAAGTTGCGCTGCAGCTCGAAGATCTTGATCGCCGGATAGCCGAGCCCGAACACGAAGCCCGCCAGCATCCAGCGCACGCAGGCGGCGCGCTGGCCGCGGCGCATCGCATGGAGCGCACGCGCCACGCACCAGCCGCTGGTGAGCAGCATCAGCGTGTAGCCGGTGCCCGCCAGCAGCGAGAGCCGTTCCGGCCCGCTGTGGAAGGCCTCGGGATGGTGGGCGCGGGCGACGAAGAACACCGCAAACAGCAACGCGAACTCGGTGATCTCGCAGAAGATGCCCACCCACATCGCCTTGCTGCCGGGAATGCGACCGGCCCGCGCTGGCTTTGGCGCAGGGGCCGGCACGGATGTGGGGGCGGGCAGGGGGAATGGCACGGAGAGGGTCACGGCGGCTGGCTGTGGGGTGCAGCGTCGAGGGTCACGGCACTTGATGCTGCCATCGGATGGCGAATTTTCCCTTGATTCTGCTCAGAAACTGCACGACGCAAGGGGCCGGCGGCGTCCGCTCCCGGCGCTGGCACGACCCCGCCGGCACCAAGCAGTGCGATAATCCGCGCCCCCGAGTACAGGAGGCTCAAATGCGCAGGATTTCTTCCCGTCTGCTGCTCGCGCTGGCCATCGCGACGCCCGCGCTCGTTCAGGCGGAGACGGTCGGCCACGTCGACACCGCGTTCAAGTTCATCGGCCGCAACCACCAGGTGGTGGTCGAGGCCTTCGATGACCCCAGGGTCAAGGGGGTGGCGTGCTACGTATCGCGCGCCCGCACCGGCGGCATCAAGGGCTCGCTCGGGCTGGCCGAAGACACCGCCGACGCCTCGGTCGCCTGCCGTCAGGTTGGCGAGATCACCTTCAGCGGCCCGCTGCGCGAGCAGGAGGAGGTGTTCTCACAGAGCGCTTCGATCCTGTTCAAGAAGGTGCGCATCGTGCGCATGGTCGACGCGAAGCGCAATACGCTGGTGTATCT
>JBEOKH010000474.1:0-1767 GCA_040275625.1 Thauera sp.
TGATCGCCTCGGCCCACGCCGACGCCATCATCGCCGAACGCGCCCTCAAGGCCGGTGCGGCGGGCTATCTGTGCAAGCGCAGCCCCCCCGACGAACTGCTCAAGGCAGTGAGCCTGGTGGCTGCCGGCCAGCGCTACATCGACCCGGCGATCGCGCCCGCCCTCGCGCTCGCGCAGTTCGCCGGCGGCGGCGACCCGGTCGCGGCGCTCACCGAGAAGGAGTTCGCCGTCTTCCTGCAGCTCGCGCGCGGGCGCAGCGTGGCCGAGATCGCCGACGCCCACAGCCTGAGCCCGAGCACGGTCGGCACCCACCTCTATCACATCAAGCAGAAGCTCGACGTGGCGAACGCCGCCGAGCTCGCGCTGGTGGCGGTGCGCTGCGGCCTGATCGAGGTGTGAGGCGCCGGCTTGCCGCGCGCCGGGCGACATGCTCCGCGCCAGGCGGATGGCTATACTCGCGCTCCACGCCAATCCAGGCGCCGTGAGCCCGCGGTCGGGTCCGTCCCTCGTCGGCGGCCACGCGCACGAGGACACCCCGCCGCATGCCCCTGAAGAAATCCGAGCTCTACACCGCCCTGTGGCAGTCCTGCGATGAACTGCGCGGCGGCATGGACGCCAGCCAGTACAAGGACTACGTGCTGGTCCTGCTGTTCGTCAAATACGTCTCCGACAAATACGCCGGGCGGCGCGACGCGCTGATCGAGGTGCCGCCCGGCGGCAGCTTCGCCGACATGGTCGCGGCGCGCGGCAACAAGGAGATCGGTGACAGGCTCAACAAGATCATCGGCCGCCTGGCCGAGGCCAACGAGCTCAAGGGCGTGATCGACGTCGCCGACTTCAACGACGCCGACAAGCTGGGCAAGGGCAAGGAGATGGTCGACCGGCTGTCGAACCTGGTCGCCATCTTCGACAACCCGGGGCTGGACTTTCGCAGCAACCGCGCCGAGGGCGACGACCTGCTGGGCGACGCCTACGAATACCTGATGCGCCACTTCGCCACCGAGTCCGGCAAGAGCAAGGGCCAGTTCTACACCCCGGCCGAGGTCTCGCGGGTGATGGCGATGGTGATCGAGCTCGGCCGCGCCAGCCGTGCCACGCAGAGCATCTACGACCCCACCTGCGGATCGGGTTCGCTCTTGCTGAAGGCGCACGACGAGGCCAGGTCGCGCACCGGGCTGGATCTCGCGATCTACGGCCAGGAGATGGACAACGCCACCAGCGCGCTGGCGCGCATGAACATGATCCTGCACGACTGCCCCACCGCCGAGATCTGGCAGGACAACACGCTGTCCGCCCCGCACTTCGTGGACAAGCAGGGCGGGCTCAAGAGCTTCGACTACGTGGTGGCCAATCCGCCGTTTTCCACCAAGGCCTGGGCCAACGGCTTCGACCCCGGCAACGACCTCTATGGCCGCTTCGCCTTCGGCCTGCCGCCGGCCAAGAACGGCGACTATGCCTTCCTGCTCCACGTTCTGGCGTCGCTCAACAGCACCGGCAAGGGCGCGGTGATCCTGCCCCACGGCGTGCTGTTCCGCGGCGGCGCCGAGGCCGCGATCCGCCGCCGCATCGTCGGCCACGGCTACATCAAGGGCCTCATCGGCCTGCCCGCCAACCTGTTCTACGGCACCGGCATCCCGGCCTGCATCGTGGTGCTCGACAAGGAAGGGGCCGCCGCCCGTGCATCCGGCAAGGGCGGCATCTTCATGATCGACGCCAGCCGCGGCTTCATCAAGGACGGCAACAAGAACCGCCTGCGCGCGCAGGACCT
>JBEOKH010000475.1:0-2305 GCA_040275625.1 Thauera sp.
GAGGCCGGCAAGATGAACCGCTCGGTGCAGGACGTGGAAGGCGGGCTGCTGGTGGTCAGCCAGTTCACGCTGGCCGCCGACACCTCGGGCGGCAACCGGCCGAGCTTCACCAACGCCGCCGACCCGCAGACCGGCCAGGCGCTCTACGAGCACTTCGTCGCCCGCGCGCGTACCACGCACCCGCTCGTGCGGACCGGCCGTTTCGCCGCCGACATGAAGGTGCAACTCATCAACGACGGCCCGGTCACAGTCCCGCTGCGCATCGCCCCGCCCGGAACCGATAACACCTGGGGTTTGCTGTAGGAGCGCCGGCAGGCGCGAATGCGGCGGCTGTTTGATTGCGGGCGCTTCGGCTCCCCGACCGCCGAATTCGCGGCTTGCGCCGCTCCTACAGAACCCCGAACGCAGGGTGAATGTTCCATGGTGCGGCGGGGCATAATCAACCCTCCCAAGCCCTCGACCCAGGAGACAACATGAAGCTCTACCTCAAGCCCGGCGCCTGCTCGCTTTCCCCGCACATCGCGCTGGAAGAATCCGGCCTGCCCTACGAGACCGAGGTCGTCGACCTCATGACCAAGGTGACCGCCAGCGGCGCCGACTTCACCAAGAGCAACCCCAAGGGCTACGTGCCGGCGCTGCTGCTCGACAGCGGCGAGCTGCTCACCGAAGGCGCGGCGATCGTGCAGTACATCGCCGACCAGGTGCCGCAGAAGAAGCTCGCGCCTGCCAACGGCACGATCGAGCGCTATCGCCTGCAGTCCTGGCTCAACTTCATCGGCACCGAGCTGCACAAGTCCTGCAGCCCCTTCTTCAACCCGGCGTCGGGCAAGGAATGGAAGGAGATCGCCAGCGCCAACCTCGAGCGCCGTCTCGGCTACTTGAACGGGCAGCTCGAAGGCAAGCCCTACCTGATGGGCGAGGACTTCAGCGTCGCCGACGGGTATCTGTTCACCGTGCTGAGCTGGATGAAATATGTCGGCATCGAGCTCGCGAAGTGGCCGAACCTGGCCGCGTTCTCGGCCCGTGTAGCGGCACGTCCAGCGGTGCAGACGGCACTGAAGGCGGAAGGGCTGGCCTGAGCGGCGTACGGCTTGAGCTGCGCGAAGTGAGGCGTGCGACGTGAGGCGTGAGGTGTGAGGTGTGAGGTGCGTCGCTGGCGGATCGTAAATTCGCGGCCACCGCCGCTCCTGCAGGACCCGACACCGTGATGTCTCTGCAGGAGCGCCGGAAGGCGCGAATGCTGACGTCGTTTTCCCGCATCGGGTCGAGCCCTGGAACGCCGCAATTCGCGACTTCCGCCGCTCCTACATAAAACCGGCGCGCTCCCGCTGCCGTGCAGGAGCGGCGGCCGCCGCGAACCCTCCCCGCCCTGCCCCATGACTGCCACGACCGCAGGCACCCCGTACGCCCCCTCTCCATGACCGACCAAAGCTTCCGCTTCCCCCTCCTCGCCGGCGCCCTGCTCGCTGCCCTCGGTGTCGCCTTCGGCGCCTTTGGCGCGCATGCCCTGCGCAGCGTGCTCGACGCCACCGCCCAGGGCTGGTGGCAAACCGCGGTGCAATACCAGATGTGGCATGCGCTGGGTCTGATCGGCATCGGCGCCGTGCGCCTGCCGGGCAATCGCCTGCCCGCGGCGCTGCTCGTCGTCGGCACCCTCATCTTCTGCGCCACGCTTTACCTGATGGCGCTCGGTGCGCCGCGCTGGCTGGGTGCGGTGACCCCGCTCGGCGGCAGCCTGATGATCGCGGGCTGGCTCGTGCTGGCGTGGCAGGTGGCCGGAGTCCGCAGCTGAGCCCGCTGCGGACTCCGCTGCGCGGCGTTTTCTCCTTGTGCTCTTCCGGCTATGTCCGGTGGCGTGCCGCAACCCGGCCCATTGCGGGCTCAGCTGCGCGGCGGCAGCGTGCCGAAGCAACGATCCCAGAAATCGGTCAGCGTGCCGTAGGCGCGCTTTTCATCGTGAGAATGATGGTAGCCGTGCATCCGCCGCCGCCACGCCAGCCAGCGCCCGCAGGGCGCGGTGGTGTGCAGGTGCTGATGCACCGCCTCCTGCAGCAGATTGCCGAGCAGCATGCCTGCCGACAGCGGCGCGGCGATGCCGCTGCGAGCGAACAGCAGTGCCGGCATGCCAACCAGCGCAAGCACCAGCACCGCACTGAACACCACCGGAACCCGGATCGGCGCGCTGGCATCGGCGTGATGCGCCACATGCCAGGCACGGAAGGGATCGACGCCGTGCAACATCCAGCGGTGAAGCAGGTATTCGGCCAGGGTCCAGGCGCCCAACCCGGCGAGCACCAGCGCGGCC
>JBEOKH010000476.1:0-3332 GCA_040275625.1 Thauera sp.
GTCTCATCGGCGAAGAGGCCACTGTCGCGCAGGCGGGCACGCAGCCGCGAATACTTCTCCATCGGAAAGCGGTGGCCTTCGGGCAGCGGCAGGACGAAATGATCGGCGTAATGGAGTTTCAAGCTTGATTGCATCCGGTGATGGTTGGCCAGCGTGTGGAGTTCGGCCAGCGACGGGATCGTCACGGCAAGCGAACGACCGCGCTTCGCGACCCGCCCACCGGAACGCGACACCACCCGCGACCGGCGGTCTGCGACCGCCTCCGCCCGACGGAATGCGACGCCGCCTCCGATGGAGCGCGACGCCGTTTTCGCCTGACGGAACGCGACACCGATTTTTCCCGCCGTAGGAGCGGCGGAAGCCGCGAAGGGTTCCGGCGGTCACGATGCATTTTGTCGAAAATTCGCGGCTTCCGCCGCTCCTGCAGGGCGTCGCGCGCGGTGCCTCTTCGGCTACGTCGACTACGGCACGGGCCTGTTCGCGGCTTCCGCCGCCCCTACAGGGCGGCTCCTGCAGGACGCCGTCGGAGCGCGGGCGGGCCTGGACGCGCGTGCGGATGAGCGCACGGATCTCATGCAAACGGCGCGGACGAGCGCGCGCCGTGGCGAACTCTTGTTGTCATGTCTTTATGGTGCAATGCAATATGAGGCATGTCGCTTCCATGTCTACCGCAAACAGAGGCCGAAATTGCATTTTCGCCTGTCCCTGGCACGCATCCGTGCGGCCATCATTCGCGTCTTCAGCGGCAGGGCTGCCACGACCGTGAGCGATCCGCCTCCACCGGCCGCGCCCGCGGTCTCGCCGCGGGTGTCTGCCGAAGTACCTGTCGAGGTGGCGCCCGAGCCAGCACCGGTGGTCGCGAAGAGCCCGCCGATGCCTGAACGTCGCGATCCGCCAGGCGCCGAATCGGCACCCGTTGAGCCGGTCGCACCGGCCGAGCCTGCAGCCATCGTCGCCGCACCCGATCCGGACGCCGAACGGTTGCTCGCGCGCTGTGCCCGCCTGCAGGCCCAGATGCTCGACTTCACCGGCCGTCTCGCCGACATGGAGCAGCAGGTGCGTCGCTATGAGCAGCACCAGTTCCTCGTCCTTGGTGACGTGGTGGGCGAGTGCCTGCGCCTGCGCCAGGAATACCTCAGCCTCAAGGCCGCGCGCTCGGGCGCGGCGGCCGATCGGGAACAGGCGCGCCAGGCCGACGAGGATTTCGACGCCTACCGCCGCAGCACGGCGCACACCCCCGCGCCGCTGCCCGAACTCGACGACGACGAGCAGGACGAACTGCGCCGGCTGTACCGCGCTGCTGCCATGCGCTGTCATCCGGATCGTGCGGCGGAGGCTGAACGCGCCGAGGCGCACGACATCTTCCTGCGCGTGCAGGCCGCCTACCAGGCGCGCGACCTGGAGGGCCTGCGCGGCATCACCGCCGAACTCGCTGGTTGGGTGCGGGAGGGGGATGAGGTGGGGACTGCAGCGGCGAGCGTTGCACCGGCAAGCAGCGGGGTCAGGCGCCGGGTTACCGAACTGCAGCACAAGGTCGCCGACCTGATCCTTGCCGTGCAGACCCTGCAACTGGATCCCGCTTACCGCAAGGCGCTGCAGGTCGAGCACTGGGAGGCGCACTTTGCCGATGCGCGTGCAGGCTTCGAGGCCGAATGCGAAGCCTTGCGCGAGCAGATTGCGAGACTGGCGTCCCGGCCTGCGTAAGGCTGCGGGCGCGGCGGGCCCAAGGCTCGAACCTCAAGCCTCAGACCCGAGGCCTCATTGGCCAGCGCGTCGGCCACAAGCTTCGCCCGCTCGCGGTCCTGACTTGCGCTGATGAAGACGTCGGCCAGGATGGGGATTCGGATCTACCCGGAACCCGAGTCCGCGCGGCGCGTTATCGCTCGCCGCGCTCCAGAAGGGCTTTCAGCCCGGCAAACGGGGCATGCGTCGCCAAGTCGCCCGGGCGGGTGGAGGCGGGGCCTTCGGCCTGTGCCTCGAGTTCGCGCTGGTGCTCGTTGTCGTGGCAGTAGATGCACAACAGTTCCCAGTTGCTGCCGTCGGGCGGGTTGTGGTCATGGTTGTGGTCGCGATGATGGACGGTGAGCTCACGCAGGTTGGCGAGCGTAAATTCGCGCCAGCAGCGCGCGCAGATCCAGGGGTGGATCTTCAGCGCGCGTTCGCGGTATCCGTCGGCCCGGGCATCCGCTGCTCGCCTTGCGTCGGCGACGATGCGGTCCAGCCGGGCAGTGTCGATCTGCTTCATCGTGATTCTCCGCTCACCTGCCGGTCGTCCGTCAGTTCACCTTAGTCGCTGGCTCTCACACGTCCAGGGCGCGCACCTTCACCGTCTTGCCCTTGAGCTTGCCCGCCGACAGCCGGCGCACCGCATCGCGCGCGATCGCGCGCTCGACGGCGACGTAGGTGAGCTGATCTGTGACGGTGATCTTGCCGACCTGTTCGCGGGTGAACCCGGCCTCTCCGGTCAGCGCCCCGAGCACGTCCGCAGGGCGGATCTTGTCCTTGCGTCCGCCCAGGATCAGCAGGCTCGTCATCGGCGCCTGCAGCGGCTCGCTCGCGTCTCCCACCAGCTCGTCGAGCGCGTGCCACTCCGGCTCGAAGCCCATCATCTGCGCGATGCTCGCGATGCGGCGCTTGTCGGCGCTGCTGCACAGGTTCAGCGCCCAGCCCTCTTCGTCACCGCGGCCAGTGCGGCCGATGCGGTGGATGTGGATTTCCGGGTCGGGGGTGACGTCGACGTTGATCACCGCCTCGAGCTGGGCGATGTCCAGCCCGCGCGCGGCGACGTCGGTGGCGACCAGCACCGAGCAGCTGCGGTTGGCGAACTGGATCAGCACCTGGTCGCGCTCGCGCTGCTCCATCTCGCCGTGCAGCGCCATGGCGACGAAGCCTTCGGCACGCAGCACCTGCAACAGGTCGCGGCACTGCTGGCGCGTATTGCAGAAGGCCAGGGTGCTGACCGGGCGGTAGTGGTGCAGCAGCAGTGCGACGGCGGCCAGCTTCTGGTCGGGGGCCACCTCGTAGAAGCGCTGGCGGATCTTGCCCGGCTCGTGCTGCTCGTGCAGCGTGATCTGCTGCGGCTGGCGCAGGAACTGGCGGGCGAGTCCGGCGATGCCTTCCGGATAGGTGGCGGAGAACAGCAGGGTCTGCCGCTCCTTCGGGCAGGCCTTGGCGACATAGGCGATGTCGTCGTAAAAGCCCATGTCGAGCATGCGATCGGCCTCGTCCAGCACCAGCGTGTTCAGCGCGGCAAGGTCGAGGCTGGCGCGCTGCAGGTGGTCCATGATGCGGCCCGGCGTGCCGACCACGACGTGGGCGCCGTGCTCGAGGCT
>JBEOKH010000477.1:0-5989 GCA_040275625.1 Thauera sp.
GCTACTCCCCCGGCCTTCGCCGGGGTCACCGAGCCTGTAGTCTCGGCCATCCGGTCACGCTCCCTTTCGCAGAAATCACCGGCGGCGGCTCGCCCCCGCCGGAACCGCGCTCCGGCGATGCCCGAGCGCGGCCAACGACGGCGCGTATGGGCTCAAGGCTTCGCCTTCAGCCCGCGCCGAAAAGCGCTTGGGGGCCAGCCCCCCGGCGCAGGGCAAGGGTAAAGCTTCGCCAGTTGGCGGGGTGTCCCCGGCCTTCCGCGTTTCACTTGTGCAGGCCGGGTGATCCCCCTCCCCGCCCCCTGCCCTTGCCCTTTGCACCCCCCGGTCTCGCCGACGGGCGTCGGGTGCATGCGCGCACAACAACGCATGCACCCGCAGCCCTTCATTCAGGAGAACCGACCATGACCACCCAGACCACCCAAACCACCAAGCCCGATGTTTATAGCCGCGTCACCGCCCGCATTCTGGCCGACCTTGAAAAGGGCGTCCGCCCTTGGGTCAGGCCGTGGAATGCCGAACACGCCGCCGGGCGTATTACCCGACCTTTGCGCGCCAACGGCACCCCTTACAAGGGCATCAATGTCTTCCTGCTCTGGGCCGAGGCGATGGAAAAAGGCTATACCGCCCCGTTCTGGATGACCTTCAAGCAGGCCGCCGAGATTGGCGCGCATGTCAGGAAGGGCGAGCATGGCGCGCTTGTGGTGTATGCCGACAAATTCACCCGCACCGAAACCGACACCAAGGGCGAAGAGTGCGAACGGGAGATCCCGTTCATGAAGGCTTACACCGTGTTCAACGTGGAGCAGATTGACGACCTGCCCGCCCACTACACCGCCCCGCCCCCGCCACGGCCCGAACCCCCGCAGCGCATCGCCGCCGCCGAGGCTTTCTTTGCCGGGACTGGCGCAGACATCCGCCACGGCGGCAGCCGGGCCTTTTACTCCACCACTTACGACTTTATCCAGATGCCGCCCTTCGAGGCCTTCCGGGACGCCGAGAGCCACGCCGCCACGCTGGCGCACGAGCTGACCCACTGGACGCGCCACCCCTCACGGCTCGACCGGGACTTCGGACGGAAGAGGCAAGGCGATGAAGGTTACGCCCGCGAAGAGCTGGTCGCCGAAATGGGCGCAGCTTTCCTGTGCGCCGACCTCGGCATTACCCCGGAAGTGCGCGCCGACCACGCCGCCTATCTGGCAAGCTGGCTTGAAGTGCTGAACAACGACAAGCGCTTTATCTTCACCGCCGCCAGCGCCGCCCAGCGCGCCGCCGACTACCTGCACGGCCTGCAACCGAAAGCCGAGGAGGCCGAGCAACTGGCCGCCTGACAGGCAACCCGGCGGCTCACCCCGCCGGGTACTTTTTTTGCGGGCCGCCCCACCTGGTCGGCCCGCCCCCGGCGCGACCGCGCTTATCTGCCCGGTCGCGCCGGTGAAACCAGCGGCGGCAGTTGCACTCCCGCCGGGGCCGCGCGCTCGCTTCGCTGGAGCGCGGCCAGAACGACGGCGCAGGCGTCAAGGCTTCGCCTTTTGCCCGCGCCTCTCTACCGCCAGTTCCACGGCGGCTCGCAGTACCCGGCCCACCGTTGCGGCTGTACACACCCTCCCGGCGGCTTCACATCGTGCTCTGTAGCGGACGTGTTCCCCGCTCGTCTCCTGGCCATCAGTGCCGGCGAGCTCGGACGCCTACCCGTACCCCGGCAACGGCGTTGAACTCCGCATTTGGCATAAACCCGTATTGCTTCCCTTGATGCCCGATGAAGTTCAAGGCGTATGGCATGAGCGCTCGATACTCGGTGCCTCCTTGACGATACAAGCGCATCTCATAGCTCCCCTCGCCTACACGCGAGATGGCGGCAAGATCGCCTTCACCAGCTAGGCCGGAGTACCGGAGCGGCCCCGTGCCCAGGCGGAAATCTAGGTTGTTCTCCGCCTCGAACGTCACGCGACACTGGTCATCCACAGTCCCGAGGTCGATGTAGTTCATCGACACCAGACAGGAGTATGTCGCCTTGTGCCCCCGCTCGTTTCTGATGGTCAGAGGCGGGAAGAAGTCGTAGCAATCCTTACTCAGCCAGAAATATTGCGTCCCCTTCGCCGCCGTCGTGCCTCTGGCCGCGTTGATGCGTGCCGTGTCGGAGTGACTGAGCCTCAAGAGCATCGTCACCTCATCGGTGTCGTCTAGAATGATGTCGGCCGCTTGCTCGTCATAAAGAAGCTGCCATGCCGGTGTGGTCACGTCGGCTAGCGTCGGCTGATGAAGCGCC
This sequence comes from Thauera sp., assembly GCA_040275625.1. Taxonomy (GTDB): domain Bacteria; phylum Pseudomonadota; class Gammaproteobacteria; order Burkholderiales; family Rhodocyclaceae; genus Thauera. The sequence continues at coordinate 2,267 of JBEOKH010000477.1, forward strand.
CAGTTCTGCGCGAGCATGCTGTCTACCAGAGACCGCCAGGAGAAGTTCATCGCCGCCGTCGATGCTTGGTCGAGCAGCACAGACATCTCGACGTTTTGCGACATCCCAGGCCCGGTGAAATTGCCCGACGTCACTACGAGCGAGTCCCCGCGTGAGCTTTGCGCGCCGTAGCACTTGGCATGAAGGAGGCGCTTGCGGTTGACGACATGAACATCCGCTCCGCAGTCGAGCATCTCCCTCACGACCTGCTTGCTTGTTAGTCTACTGCTCGTGCTGCCAGCGAAGACGGCCACGATGTTCCCGCCCCGCGCTTTGTGCGCCCGGAAGGTCTCGAAGAAGCGAACACCACCGTTGTAGTTGCCGAACCCCGAGACGACGAACATCGTTCCGTCTCCCGGCGTGTGCTCGCGCACCCACACGCGCTCAAGGATGTTGACCAGCCCCTTGCTTTGGCCGGTCGCATAGACGTTTGGGTGCAGCGTTAGCTCGTTCATGCGGCTCTCACGATGACTAGGCCTTCATCGATTACCGCATTTCCCATGTGATATCCATACCTCTGATAGGTCTGGAGAGGCACCGTCTCGACGTGCTCCCAGCCGTTCGCACAGGCCAGCTCAGCCAAGTGTTGCGGTGTGTTGATGTCGAAGCGTTTACCGCCCAGCACTGTGTGGTTGCTGCCGACAATCAGAGCGAACGACGCGCTGTCCTTCATGGCCGGCCTCAGCGCCCGGAATACTTGGGCCATCCCCGCGAAGTAGCGGTAGAGCAGCAGCGGCATTGCCTGCCTGCGAAACCCGTCATCATCGGACAGCGCCGATTGCAGCATCCGGCAGTACTTGGCTTGTGCTGGGGGGAGACCCGCGCTGTTTGCCGTGAGGCTGGCCAGCAGTTCCCGCTTCGATTGACCTCGTACCTCTCGGCTACCGACGAGACGCGCTTCCAGCGGAAGAATGTCGATGGGCGAGATAAGGCCCAGCCAGACCAGGCTGAGCCGTTGCGTATCGATGTATGGTAGGGCTGTCGCGTATGGCGGGCTCGTCAGCGCGCAGTCGAACTGCTCCGGCCCTATGCCCAGTTTTTTTACGTCAAGCTCTCTGCTGTCGACCAAGAGGGCTTTACTGCCGGCCGGCGGCCGGCGGAAAACGGACTGCGCGTCTTCAAGCTTCGCCAAGAACTGAAGCACCGCCTCCTCGAACGCTTCGACAAATGGCTTCTCTGGCACCGGCGTCTTGCGACGCCTGATGCGGAGGTCGTGCGGGTCTTGAAGAGAATAGTCACGCAGGAGGTTGCTCGCGAGCGCCAGGAGCGGCGAGGCGCACGCTTCGCTCCCGCCCTCGATAGCCAGGCGCAGCCGCTCGATAGCCCTAAAAACGTCGGCGTCGAACCACGACAGTAGGTAGTCCCCCCGTACATCACCTGGCGCCGCCTTCGATACCTTGATCGACCTGTGCCGCTTGAGGGTTGCTCCCAGTTCTCTCCGCAGATCATCGGCCGGAACCCGCACTGCATCTAGCTTTGCATTAGCGATGAACACAGCAAGCGGGTTGATGTCCGTGCCGACCGCTCGCATACCGAGGTGCGCGCATTCAAGCAACGAAGTCCCAGACCCGCAGAATGGGTCGATGACCCGTGCGCCGAGGGGAACATTGAGGATGTTCAAGATGGCCCGCGCTATCTGCGGGTTGAACTTTCCCTTGTACTCATGGAGGCCATGAGCCGAGTAGCGCGTTGACTGCCGATTGACCCCGTTGCCGTTGACCCTCTCAAGCTGCGCCTGCATGGTCGGGGCCGACTCCTCCCCGTCCTTCGCTGCCGCGAAGTACACAAGCCGCTCGACAGCCTTCATGTCGACGCCACCCTGCAGGCGGATTCCCCGCCCGGTGTCAGACAGGATCGCCTCAGGCAGAAGGGTTTCGACCTCGCGTCGTGCTAGCTCCAGTTCATAGGGGTAGTAGCGGTATGAGTGCCGAACCAACTCCACCATCTCAGACCTTGCTCTTCTGTAGGACGATCACCGTCTCTGTCTTGATGTTCGCGTGAGCCAGGTTGAAAGACTTCCTACTTGCCGAGATAACGCGCTCGAAGCGGGATACCACCCCGAATCCACGCTCGGCCGCTACAGCCTGGATGATGTCCGCGTTGTCGATGACTACTCCGTGAATCTTCGACCGGCCGATGACGAAGCAGGCGTAACCATGTTTCACAAGCACTCCGTCTATGAGCTTGAAGGTGCCCCGCATTTGAGCCCAGAAGTTGTCGGCAGTATGATGCTCGCGTTTGAAGAAGTGCGCACGAGCGCCAATCTCCTGCTCCTTCACCGCGAGGGGATCAAAGCCAAGCCACCACATTCTGTACTTGTGATACAGCCAATACTCGTAGGCGTTGGGGTACGGTGGTGAGGTGATAACGAGACCCACCCGGCCCGGCAGGTCTCTAGGCGATAGGGCTAGAGTGTTGGCTTCGATGACCGTTGCCGGCGGCTGCCCCCAGTCTCGTGCGAGGAGCGCCTTGTTCACCTTCTCAATCGCCCCCTCGAACTGCTCGAAGACATCTTGCTTCGAGATGCCCTTCTCAACGGCGGCATAGCGCGTATCGCTGTCTTGGTTTGAGACCCGAACCAGGATGGACGAGAGCGCCAACCGCAGGGCGTCATGGGTCACACCCTTGCGAACACCGTTGATTTCCTGCAGCAGCGCTGCGATAGCCCCCTGTACGTCGCTCTTGAACCAATGATCGACGTTCGGGATGCTCCAACGGAGCGGAGCCAGATTCTTCCGGGCCGCGGCGCCTATCTGTAGCGCCTTCTCCAACAGGCCTGCCGGAGTTTTAGCTGTCTTCACCCGAGCGATGAGGCAGGCGATCGGGTTCAGGTCAACACCCACCGACGCCAACCCCAGCCGCTGTGCTTCCAACAGCGTTGTCCCGCTTCCCGCAAAGGGGTCGAATACAAGCGTTTTCGGTGGCAGCGGTAATGCCCCCAGCAGCGCACGCGGGATGTCGCCGATAAACTTGGCGGGATACGGATGGATGGCTTCGATGCCCGGCGCACGTTGTCTGTCGATGAAGCTCCAGTCAATCCTGGAGATGTGCCTCTGCACCTCGGAAAGCGACTGACCGCCGCTGTACTCTGCGCCTTCAGCCGGCGCTCTCAGTTCTTGCAGGTTCATTTCATGCCCTCGACCTTGGTAGCGAACAGCGGCCACTGTTCTGCGATGTACTTCTCGGCCGCATCGCGGATGACCCAGGCGACGGAGACTTTTTTCTGCTTCGCGATCTCCTGCAGGGTGCTGTAAATCTCTGGCGACAGGCTCGCCGACGCACGCGTAGCGCGGGGCTTCCCGGTCGGCTTGCGTCCACGTTTGGCGACCATTGGGCGGCGTCCTCGAATTTGATGCAGCACTTTACATCACAGCGAAGCAGGTTAATGTTCCTTCCAGCTATAGAGCAAGCACGCTAGGCTGCAAGAGTGGAACCAACACGATCCCAAAAGGCGCATTAGGAAACCGGCAAAGCACTATGGTTCTACCACGCATCCGCCAACATTACCGCTAAGTTGCTTGGCGTCATGGCTTCACAACGTCGCGACGTTGTGATAGCGTGCCGCCACTATGAAAACCATCGCTTTCCTCTCCCAGAAAGGCGGCAGCGGCAAAACCACCCTCGCCGTCCATACCGCCGTCGCAGCCCTCGAAGACGGCCAGCGTGTCGTCATCGTCGATACCG
>JBEOKH010000478.1:0-4753 GCA_040275625.1 Thauera sp.
CGTCCAGCGCATGATCGGCGGCTTCGCCAACGAACTTTCGGTCGCGGCGCGCATGCGCGGGGTGGCCGACATCGACAACGCCGAAGCCGAGGACATGGCCGCCGCGCTGATCGACATGCCGGAACAGAAGCGGGTGCTGTGGGTGGACGACAAGCCCGAGGGCAACCGTCACGAAGTCGCCGCGCTGGCAAAACTGCAGATCGAGGTCGTCAGCGTGCCCGGCACGGACGACGCGCTGGCGCGCCTGGACACGGACGAGGAGGGCTTCGATCTGGTGCTGTCGGACTGGAGCCGCCCGGAAGCGCTCGACGGCGCGCCGAGCGCCGGGCTGAAGCTGCTGCGCGCACTGGCTGCACGCCCGCGCCGGCTACCGGTGATCTTCTACCACGGCGAGTTCGATGCCGAGCGGCGCGCTGCCCGGCGCGACACGCTGCTGCGCGCCGGCGCATTCGGCGAGGCGGTCAGCCCCGGCGAACTGCTCGAGCAGGTCAGGACCGCGCTGCAGTCCGCGTGAGCGGCAAGGTCCATGCCGCCCCGCGAGAGGGCGGGGCGGACGGTGGCATCAGCGCATCGCGTGCAGGCGGGCGATGCGCTCCTGGGTGGATGGGTGGGTGGAGAACAGGCCGCGCAGACCGCCACCCGAGAGCGGGTTCATGATCATCATCTGCGCAGTCTCGGGATGCTGCTCGGCGGTGTGCATCGGGATGCCGCGCGCGTAGGCATCGATCTTGGCGAGCGCGCTGGCGAGCGCCTCGGGGTCGCCGGAGATCTCCGCGCCGCCACGGTCGGCGCCGAACTCGCGGGTACGGCTGATCGCCATCTGGATGATCATGCCGGCGAGCGGCGCCAGGATCATCAGCGCGATCGACACCACCGGGTTCGGACGGTCCTCGCCGTCGCGGCTGCCGAAGAACATGCCGAAGTTGGCCAGCATCGAGATCGCGCCCGCCACCGTCGCCGAGATGGTCGAGATCAGGATGTCGCGGTTCTTCACGTGCGCCAGTTCGTGGGCCATCACGCCGCGCAGTTCGCGCTCGGAGAGCATGCGGACGATGCCGGAAGTGGCGGCGACCGCTGCGTTGTCGGGGTTGCGGCCGGTGGCGAAGGCATTGGGCTGTGCCTCATCGATGAGGTAGACCTTGGGCATCGGCAGCTCTGCACGCTGGGCGAGTTCCCTGACCATGTTGTACAGATAGGGCGAAGACGCGGCGTCCACCTCGCGCGCCTTGTACATCTTCAGCACCATCTTGTCCGAGAACCAGTAGGCCCAGACGTTCATCGCGCCACCCATCACGAGCGCGATCAGCATGCCTTGCTGGCCGCCGATCGCTGCACCCATCGCGCCGAACAGGGCGACGATGCCAGCCATCAGGATGGAGGTCTTGATCCAGTTTCCGAACATTGCGGAGTCCTTCCTGCAAAAGATTGATTCGTGAGCTCAGCTTGGGGCAGGACCATGCGAAATCAAGCGTGCGGGCTGCCCGCGCGGCCCAAGCGCAGTCTCGCCGCGCGCTGGAGGACACCCTGCACCATCGCACAGGATTCAGCCCGGCGTGGCGAAGCGCTCACCCACAGAGACCGGGAATCCGCGCTGGAATTCCCCCGCCGGCAGGCGCTTGCTGCCCGGGCGCTGTAACACCGTGCAACGCAGCGCATCGCGGCCGCAGGCGATGGTGATGCCGCCACCGCCCTCATCGTCGATCGCGAGCACGGTGCCCGGCTCGCCCGCGCCGCGCACCACGGTGCCCGACCAGCATTTCACCACCGTGTCGCGCACGCTGGAGGCTGCCCCCGGGAACGGGTCGAAGGCGCGCATCGCACGCTCGATGTCCTCCGCCGGCCGCGTCCAGTCGATGACTGCTTCGACACGGCCGATCTTGGCGGCGTAGGTCACGCCTTGCGCCGGCTGCGGGGTGGCGACCAGCTCGCCACGCTGCAGCGCCACCAGGGCGTCGACGATGCATTCGCCACCGAGCACGGCCAGGCGGTCGTGCAGGCTGGCGGTGGTGTCGGTCGGCAGGATCGGTGTGGAACGCACGAGCAGCATCGCCCCGGTGTCCAGGCCTTCGTCCATCTGCATGATGGTGATGCCGGTCTCGACGTCGCCAGCCTCGATCGCGCGGTGGATCGGCGCCGCGCCGCGCCAGCGCGGCAACAGCGAGGCGTGGATGTTGATGCAGCCAAGGCGCGGCAGTTCGAGCACCGCCCTGGGCAGGATCAGGCCGTAGGCGGCCACCACCAGCACGTCGGGTGCGCACGCCGCCAGACGCGCACGCTGCTCGACGGTGCGCAGCCTTTCAGGCTGGTCGACCTCGATGCCATGCGCGAGCGCGAGCTGCTTGACCGCGCTTGGTGCGAGCTTCATGCCGCGCCCGGCGGGGCGGTCGGGCTGAGTGAGCACGAGCGGCACCTCGTAGCCGGCGGCGAGGATGGCAGCGAGCGCCTGCGCGGCGAACTCGGGCGTGCCCGCGAAGGCGACACGCAAGCCGCCAGCTTTGGGAGCGTTGGTAGCCATCACGCGGTGATGCGCGCTTTCTTGGCCAGCTTGCTCCTGATGCGGCCAAGCTTGAGCTGCGACAGATACTCGACGAAAACCTTGCCGTCGAGATGGTCGATCTCGTGCTGCACGCAGACTGCGAGCAGGCCGTCGGCCTCGAACTCGAAGGGTTCGCCTTTTTCGTTGAGCGCGCGCACTTTCACACGCTCGGCACGGGTGACCTTCTCGTAGATTCCGGGGACGGAGAGGCAACCTTCTTCGTGCACCTGCTCGCCATCGCGCTCGAGGATCTCCGGGTTGATCAACGCCATCAGGCCGGATCTGTCCTCGCTCACGTCGACGATGACGATGCGCTGATGGACGTCGACCTGGGTGGCTGCCAGGCCGATCCCGGGCGCCTCGTACATGGTCTCGGCCATGTTGGCGATCAGTCGGCGAATCTGGTCGTCGACGCGGGTCACCGGCGCAGCAACCGTGTGGAGACGGGGATCGGGGTAGCGGAGTATCGGTAGAAGAGCCATGAATACCTTGCTGGGTTAAGCCTTTGAGTGCAGAATTTCAAGCGATTTCACATGCTGTGGCATGTATTACGCCGGGATATTTCCTGCCGGGATGCGGAACGCGCCAGCAGCGCGCTCATCGCAGTCGACCCCGGCTTGCCGGCGGCGTTCCGGGATGAGCCCGCAACGCATGCTCACGACCGGAAGCGTCCAATGATTCGAATTATATTCCCTCTGCTAGTCGCCTTTGCGAGCCTCCTGGCCACGGGTGCGCACGCTCAGTCCGGCGTTCGCCTGGCCGCCGACGCGCCCGACGCCTACACCGTGGCCAGCGGTGACACGCTGTGGGGCATCTCCGGCCGCTTCCTGCAGGAACCCTGGCGCTGGCCAGAAGTGTGGCGTCTGAACCGCGACGAGATCCGCAACCCGCACCTGATCTACCCCGGCCAGGTCATCCTGCTCGATCGCAACGGCCCGTGGCTGAGCATCGGCCGCCGTGTTGGCGGCAACGGCAGTGGCGGCACCCGGGACGGACGCCTGCAGCCGAAGGTGTACAGCGAGGCCCTCCAGGAAGCCCTGCCGAGCATCCCGCTGCAGATCATCGATCCCTTCCTCAACCGCCCGCTGGTAGTGGATCAGCCCATTCTCGACGGCTCGGCCACGATCGTCGCCACCGAGACCAGCCGCGTACTCACCGGCACCGGCGACACCGTTTTCGCCAAGAATGTCGGCGACGAGGCTGAGGTCTGGCATATCTACCGCCCCGCCCGCCCGCTCGAGGACCCGCTTACGCGCGAGCCGATCGCCTGGGAGGCCGCCTACCTCGGCACTGCGCGCGTCACCGAGCGCGGCGAGCCGACCACGCTCGAGATCGTGTCTGCGGTGGAAGAGATCGGCACCGGCGACCTGATGATGCCGAGTGAGCCGCCGAGCGTGTTCTCGTACGTACCGCACGCGCCCGAGGCAGCGATCGAGGGCCGCATCGTTTCAATCCATCGCGGCGTGAGCGAGACCGGTCGACTGCACGTCGTCGCGCTCAACGTCGGTGAACAGGACGGGCTCGAACAGGGCCACGTACTTGCGCTGTACCGCAACCGTGGCGTCGCCGAGTACCGCGGCGAGCAAGGCAAGGAAAGCTACCAGTTGCCCGAGAAGCGTTATGGCATCGTGTTCGTGTTCCGTGTCTTCGAGCGCGTGTCCTACGCCTTGGTAATGGACTCCGATGGTCCGGTGACGATCGCCGACGGCGTGCGGACGCCCTGAAGCGGCGGCCGCACACCCGATCGCCGTGACCGCGCCTGCGGACGATCTCACCGACTGGCTGCGCCTGGCCTGCGTGCCCGGCCTCGGGCCGCAACGCCAGCGTGATCTGCTCGCCGCCTTCGGCCTTCCGCGCCACATCTTCGCCGCCGGACGCAGCGCACTCGCGGCGGTCGTGGGCGGCGAAATCGCTGGCGCCGTGCTCGCCACCGCGCCGGACGAAACCATCGGGCGCACCCTCGCATGGGCGGCAGAGCCCGGCAGCCACATCTTCACCCTGGGCGATCCCGCCTATCCGCGCAATCTCTTCGACATCGCCGACCCGCCGGTGCTGCTCTACGTCAAGGGCGATCCGGCGCTGCTCGCCCGCCCGGGCATCGCGCTGGTCGGCGCGCGCTCATCAACCGCCGGCGGCGAAGCCAATGCCGAGGCCTTCGCACGCGCGCTCGCCGGCCACGGCCTCGTCGTCGTCAGCGGGCTGGCGCTCGGCATCGAC
>JBEOKH010000479.1:0-2924 GCA_040275625.1 Thauera sp.
CGGTTTCCTGCCCGAGCAGATCGGAGACGAGGCGGGCGCTGTCGTGATCGTTGACGCCGAAGATCTGTAGGACGCCGGCGTTCGACAGAAATGTGCCGGCGCGCTGGCCGTACGTGGCACGGAGCTGGTGAACATCCTGCAGGATCGGCCAGAGCTGGACGCCGTAGCCGGCCATCAGACCCATGGCGCGCTCGACGGGGGCCAGGTGGCCGAGGGCGGCGAACTCATCCAGCAGATACAGCACTGGCACGGCCGGCTTGCCCGGATCGCGGGCCATGTCGATGAGGCTTTGCGTGACGAGCAGGCGCAGCCAGCGCGAATAGGTCGAAAGCCGATCGGGCGGCAGGACGAGGAAGACGGAGACGTTGCGGCGCTTGAGATCGGCAAAGTGAAAATCCGATCTTGCCAGCACGGCGGTCATGCGCGGGCTATCGAGGAAATGGGTATGGCGCTGCGCGGCCGACAGGACGCCGGCGGCTTCCCGGTCGGATTTGCCGAGGTGGCGGTTTGCGGCGCGGGCGACCAGGCCGGCCGCGTCGGGTGACGCCTGCATGTCTTTCAGGAGCGCGGCGAAGGCTTCCGGGGCGAGGGTGAGATAGTCGCGCAGGGTGGCGAGGTTTCGCCGCTCACGCGGCTCCTGGGCGGCGATATGAAGGATCAGGCCGCCAATCAGCGCCTTGGCTTCCTCGTTCCAATGGGCTTCGCCGGCCATGCCCGGTTCATCGAACACGAGGGCGTCGGCCAGGGTGCTGGCATCTTCCGCGACATCGAGGCCGGCCGGGTCGAGCTGGTCAAGCGGATTGAAGGCGGCCGAGGGCAGACCGGCGACGCCGAAGGGGTCGAGGACATGGACCGGCCCGAACTTTTCGCGGGCACGGCCGGCGATCTTGGCATTCTCGCCTTTGGGGTCGATGCAGATCACGGAGCGGTCGGCGGTGAGCAAATTGGGGATGATGGTTCCCACGCCCTTGCCGGTTCTGGTTGGTGCCATCGTCAGCAGATGGGCCGGGCCGTCATAGCGCAGCAGCCTTTTTGTTTTGGCGTCACGGCCGATCAGCAGTCCGGAATCAGCGCGGGTGAGGGGCGCGACTTCCTTCTTCGTGGCGAAGCGGGCCGAGCCGTGGGTTTCGCCTTCCATGTCCCCGAAGTGGATAATCAGCGGATTGGTGATGAAGCGGAAGGCGATCGTAGCCAGCACTAGGAGCGTCACCAGATCGAGCGCAATAAAGGGAACGCTACCGGGACCGAAGCCCCATTGTTCAAGAAAAAATCGGCCGCCGAAGCCGATCATGAACAGCACGACGATAAGGATAAACAGGACGACCAGCAGCGTTTGCCAGATACGGAAGGGCAGCGCGATCAGCGCGACGAACGCCCATAGCGGATCGCGGGTAGCAGCGCGGAGCATGTTCTTGAATGCGGCCCAGGCAAGCTTTGCTTGAATCACGATCCAGCCTCCCCGGTGCCCCCTGCCGTTTGTCCGGTTGCCGTCGCGCCGATCACGTCGGCAAAGAGTTCCTTGTCACCGTCGCGCGTCAGGAAGCCGGGCAGCTCACGGCGCAACCAGTCGCCCAGGTTCCGTGAAAAGTCGTCCTTTCCGCTTTCGAGACGATGCAGGACGAGCGCACCAAGCAGCACCTTGCGGCGCGTGTCGTTAGCGCGTTCCTGTTTGCCAAGCCGTGCTTTCAGGCTGGCGCGTTGCGCATCCAGTTGAGCTAGACGTTCTTCGATGGATTTGCGCGCCATGTCTTATTCTCTTCCGGTTGTTCACCAAAACTATCATTCCCAGCCGTCTTTTCCAGTGTTTGCCTGACGCGCTTGAATTTCCAGTGGCTTTGTAGCACAATCCAGGCTCATTTCATCGCATCTAACTTTGCCGCCAGCGCCACACCAAGAGACGAAAGAGCGAAGCGATTTAGTCAGAAGGGCGCACTTACGAGTTACTGCGTAACTCGGCGCATCGCGAGCCAGAAGGCTGGCGAGATATATGGAACGGCATCGGAGCTTGTTGCTTGGCAATCTACCATTTGAGCATGAAGCCGGTATCGAGAGGGAAGGGCCGTAGCGCCGTCGCCTCTATGGCTTATCGTGCCGGGGAGAAGCTGACCAACGAACGCGACGGGATCACGCATGACTACACGGCCAAGCAGGGCGTGGAACATGCGGAGATCGTCCTGCCCGAGGGCGTCAATGCCGATTGGGTGCGCGATCGGTCCGACTTGTGGAACGCCGCCGAGTTTGCCGAAAAGCGGAAAGACGCTCGCGTAGCGCGGGAATTCGAGATTGCCTTGCCGTATGAGCTTTCGGCCGAAGAACGACTTGAGGCAACGCGGGAGTTTGCGCAGGAGTTGGCCGACCGCTACGGCGCGGCCGTGGACTTCGCCATTCATGCGCCGCACGACGCGAGCGACGTTCGCAATCACCATGCCCATGTGATGATGACCACGCGGCAGGCGACGGAGGACGGCTTAGGAGACAAGACCTATCTTGAGCGCGAAAACAAATGGCTGTTGTCGAATAACCTGCCGACGACCGACATGCAGCTTCTCGATATTCGCCAGCGGTGGGACGGGATCGCGAACGAGCGGCTGGCGATGGCCGGACTTGATATTCGCATCGACCATCGTTCGCACATGGAGCGCGGTCTTGAGATCGCGCCGACCGAGCATATGGGCGTCCATGCCACGCAGATGGAGCGGCGCGGCCTCGACGTGTCGCGCACGCGGCTGGACGAGGAAGCGGCGCAGCGTAATGCCGAGCTGATCCGCGAGAAGCCGGAACAAGTTCTTACGCTCATCTCCGGGGAAAAGAGCGTGTTCAACCGGCGCGACGTTGCGCGGGCGCTGCATCGCTACATCAACGACGACCCGCAGGAGTTCCAGAGCGCCTTTGCGAAGGTGATGGCCTCGCCGGCGCTGGTGGAG
>JBEOKH010000480.1:0-1580 GCA_040275625.1 Thauera sp.
GACGAAGCCCGATTCGTTGAGCGTGTCGGTGTGGATCGCCACCTGCACGTCCATCTCGTCCGCCACCGTCAGGCAGTTGTCGATCGCCGCCGGCGTCGTGCCCCAGTCCTCGTGCAGCTTGAGGCCGATCACGCCCGCCTGCACCTGCTCCTTCAGCGGCGCGGGCAGGCTGGCGTTGCCCTTGCCGAAGAAGCCGAGGTTCATCGGGAAGGCCTCGGCCGCCTCCAGCATGCGGTGGATGTGCCAGGGGCCGGGCGTGCAGGTGGTGGCGAAGGTGCCGGTCGCCGGCCCGGTGCCGCCGCCGAGCATGGTGGTGACACCCGAGCTCAGCGCCTCCTCGATCTGCTGCGGGCAGATCCAGTGGATGTGGCTGTCGATCCCGCCCGCGGTGAGGATCATGCCCTCGCCGGCGATCACCTCGGTGCCGGCGCCGATCGGGATCGTCACCCCGGGCTGGATGTCCGGGTTGCCGCCCTTGCCGACCTGCCAGATGCGGCCGTCCTTCAAGCCCACGTCGGCCTTCACGATGCCCGCCACCGCGTCGATGATCAGCGCGTTGGTGACGATGGTGTCCGCCACGTCGGCCGCCACGCCCTGGCCCTGGCCCATGCCGTCGCGGATCACCTTGCCGCCGCCGAACTTCACCTCCTCGCCGTAGATGGTGAAATCCTTCTCCACCTCGATCACCAGTTCGGTGTCGGCCAGGCGGAGCCGGTCGCCCACCGTGGGGCCGAACATTTCCGCATACGCGCGGCGCGAGATCCTGGCCATCACAGGCCTCCCGTCGGCTTGGCCGTGCAGAAGGCTGCGCCCGCGGGCTCGTCCAGACGCCCCATGACGAGGCCGTTGAAGCCGTACACCTCGCGCTCGCCCGCCAGGGCCACCAGCTCGACGGTGCGCCACTGCCCGGGCTCGAAGCGCACCGCAGTGCCGGCGGCGATGTTCAGGCGGAAGCCGCGCGCCGCTGCGCGGTCGAAGTCGAGCGCGGTGTTGGTCTCGGCGAAGTGGTAGTGCGAGCCGACCTGGATCGGGCGGTCGCCGGTGTTGCTCACCACCAGCGTGCGCGTGGCGCGGTCGACGGCGAGTTCGATGTCGCCGTCGGCGACGAAGAGTTCTCCGGGAATCATCGGCTTGCTCCTCACACGATCGGGTTGTGCACGGTCACCAGCTTGGTGCCGTCCGGAAAGCTCGCCTCGACCTGGATGTCCGGGATCATCTCGGCGACACCCTCCATCACGTCCGCGCGTGTCAGCAGGGTCGCGCCGAAGCCCATCAGCTCCGCCACCGTGCGGCCGTCGCGCGCGCCTTCGAGGATCGCGCAGGTGATCAGCGCCACCGCCTCCGGGTAGTTCAGCTTCAGGCCGCGCGCGCGCCGGCGCTCGGCGAGCAGGCCGGCGGTGAACACCAGCAGCTTGTCCTTCTCGCGTGGGCTCAGTTCCATCGTCTTCCTCCGTGGCGGCGCGGTGCCGCCCATGGCTTGTCAGGTGTTCCAGATCCGCGGCGTGTGCGCCGCCCACCCCGTCACCGCCGGGCGCGCCGTCGCCCACAGGCGGGCGAACCACTGCCGGCCGGGTTCGCAG
>JBEOKH010000481.1:0-3154 GCA_040275625.1 Thauera sp.
CTGGCGAGCGGCAACCGCAGCGCGGTGCTCAACTACGAGCTCGACCGCAGCATCCAGCACACCAGGCAGGCAATCGGCCAGGTCAGGCGCCTGTCAGTGGCCGTGGTGGTCAACAACCGCACGATTCCCGGCCCGGACGGCACCCCCACCACGGTGCCGCTGACCGACGAGGAGATCGCGCGCATCACCAATCTGGTGCGTGAGGCGGTAGGCTATAGCGCGGACCGCGGCGACACGATCAACGTGGCCAGCGGCGACTTCGCCGCCGACGGCGCACAGGTGGTCCTGCCGCCCTGGAAGGATCCCGAGATGATCGCGCTCGGCAAGGAGGGCCTGAACTGGCTGCTCGTGCTGGTGGCGATCCTGTTCGCCTACTTCGGCGTGATCCGCCCGCTGCTGCGCACAGTGGTGCCGCCCAAGGCCAAGGCGGACGAAAAGTCCGCCGCCGAAGGCGAGGCCGGAGAAGGCGAAGAGGGCGAGGACGGTGTCCGCGTAACGCTGTCGGGTGAGGAAGGCGAGGAGGTGGGCGAGACCTTCGAGGAGCTGCTCGAACGTGCGCGCTTGCTGACGCGCAACGACCCGAAGACGGTCGCCAACCTGATCAAGGACTGGATGGGCGTGAATGAGGAGGCCCGCAAGTGACGACGCCTGAAGAAGGTCTCGAGAAAGCCGCCCTGCTGCTGATGACGCTCGGCCCCGATGCGGCCGCGGGCGTGCTGCGCCAGCTTGGTCCGCGCGAGGTGCAGAAGCTGACGATGAAGATGTCGACGATGACGCCGCAGGCGCGCGATGCGGTCGAGCCGGTGCTGATCGAGCTCAACGCACAATTCGGCAGAGGGGCGCTGATTCAGTCCGACGACGACCAGTTGCGCGAGATGCTGACCAAGGCGCTCGGCGACGAACGCGCCAGCCAGCTGCTGTCGCGCATGATGAGCGGCTCGGAGACGGCCGGCATCGAGAGCCTGAAGTGGATGGACGCGCCCACCGCTGCCGACCTGATCAAGGGTGAACATCCGCAGATCATCGCCACCATCCTGGTTCACCTGGAGTATGACCAGGCCGGCGAGATCCTCAAGAACTTCGACCAGCGCCTGCGCAACGACGTGGTTCTGCGCATCGCCACCCTCGACGGCGTGCAGCCAAGCGCGCTCAAGGAGCTCAACGACGCCCTCACCCGCATGCTGTCGGGCGCCACCAGCGTCAAGAAGGCGGCGATGGGCGGCGTGCGCCATGCCGCCGAGATCCTCAACTTCGTCGGCTCCACCGCCGAGACCGAAGTCATCGACAACGTGCGCGAATACGATCCGGATCTGGCGCAGAAGATCCTCGACGAGATGTTCGTGTTCGAGAACCTGATCGACATCGACGACCGCGGCATCCAGAGCATCCTGCGCGAGGTACAGTCCGACTCGCTGATCATCGCGCTCAAGGGCGCGCCGCCCGAGCTGCGCGAGAAGATCTTCAAGAACATGTCGGCGCGCGCCGCCGAGATGCTGCGCGAGGATCTCGACGCCCGTGGCCCGGTGCGCCTGTCCGAGGTCGAGGCCGAACAGAAGGAGATCCTCAAGACGGTGCGCCGCCTGGCCGAAGAAGGCCAGGTCATGCTTGGCGGCAAGGGCGGCGACGATGGCTTCGTGTAATCAGGCGCGCCGCGGCTGGCGGGCGCAGCGATGAGCATCTCGCGCCACCAGGCGGTGGGCGCTTACCGGCGCTGGGAGCCGACCGACTTCGACGCCGAGGACGGCGACGGCACAGCCGCGCGCGCCCCCTCCCCGGCGCCCCCGTCCTGGCCCGCTGCCGCGCCTGAGGCCGGGCTGCCGCCCACCGACAGCGCGCCTGTGCCCGCCTCCGAGCCGACCCTGCCGCCCGACTTCCATCTGCCGACCGCCGAAGAGATCGAGCGCATGCACGACGAGATGCGCCGCGCCGGCTTCGAGGAAGGGCGCCGCGAAGGCCACGCCGAAGGCCTCGAGGCCGGCCGCGCCGAGGGCTACGCAGAGGGCAAGGCACGCGCCGAAGCCGAGGCACAGCGCCTGGTCGCGCTCGCCGATGGACTCGACGAGGCGCTGCGCAGCGTCGATGGCGAGATCGCCGAGGAGCTGATGGCGCTCGCGATCGAGATGGCGCGGCGGATGGTCAGGGTGACCCTCGCCGAGCATCCCGAGACCATCCTGGAGACCGTGCGCAGCGCCCTGCTGCAGTTGCCGCAGGGGCACGCGCAGATCCAGCTCCACCCGGACGATCTCGCCCTGGTGCGCGAAAACATCGGCGAGCAGTTCGCCCAGGCCGGCCATCGCCTGCAGGAAAACGCCCGCCTCGCACGCGGCGAATGCCGCATCGACGGTCAGGGCGCGCAGGTCGACGCGACCCTGGAGACGCGCTGGCGGCGCGTGCTCGAATCGATCGGCCACGAGCGTGCGCGCTGGCAGGTGGCGGACGCGGACCACGCGGACGACCCGGCATGAGCGATCACCGGGCGTTGTGGCGCGACTTTCTCGGGGACGGCCGGCGCCTGGTCGAAGGCTGCAACCCGCTCGAGGTGTCGGGCCGGCTCACGCGCATCAACGGCCTCGTGATGGAGGCGTCAGGCATCAAGCTGCCGCTCGGCTCCGGCTGCCGCATCCTGGTACCCGGCGGCGGCGCGGTCGAGGCCGAAGTGGTCGGCTTCAACGGTGACAAGCTGTACATGATGCCCACCGATGACGTCTTCGGGCTCGCCCCGGGCGCGCGCGTGCTGCCGATGGAGGTCGGTGTGCCACGCCTGGTGCCGGGAAAGCGCATCGGCCCGCGCCGGCGCGCCGCCGACCGCGCCAAGCACCTGCCAGTGGGTGACGCCCTGCTCGGGCGGGTGGTCGACGGGGCGGGCCGACCGCTCGACGGCCTCGGCCCGGTGCACACCCAGCAGACGCGCTCGCTGCAGGGGCGCGCGATCAACCCGCTCGCACGCGCACCGATCGCGCAGCCGCTCGACGTCGGCATCCGCGCGATCAACGCGCTGCTCACCATCGGTCGCGGCCAGCGCCTGGGCCTGTTTGCGGGCTCGGGCGTGGGCAAGTCGGTGCTGATCGGCATGATGGCGCGCTACACCGAAGCGGAGATCATCGTCGTCGGCCTGATCGGCGAGCGCGGACGCGAGGTCAAGGAGTTCATCGAG
>JBEOKH010000482.1:0-1745 GCA_040275625.1 Thauera sp.
GCGAACCCGGCGCTCCCGCCCGCGCCGCGCTTCTTTCGCCGCCGCGTTCGCGCCTTCCGGCGCTCCTGCGGAAGCCGCCGCGCTGTGCCCTGTAGGAGCGGCGGCAGCCGCGAACGCGGCGATCCAGCCCGCACCGCCGCGGTTTTGCTGCGCGCGCGCTTCAGTCCGTGAAGCGCGCTTCCAGCGCCGCGATCGCGGGCAGGGTCTTGCCTTCGAGGAACTCGAGGAAGGCGCCGCCGCCGGTGGAGATGTAGCCCACGTCGTCGGCGATGTGGAACTTGGCGATCGCCGCCAGCGTGTCGCCGCCGCCAGCGATCGAGAACGCCTCGGAGTGGGCGATGGCCGAGGCCATCATCTTGGTGCCGCCGGCGAACTGAGGCAGCTCGAACACGCCGACCGGGCCGTTCCAGACGATGGTGCCGGCGTGGGCGATGATTTCGGAGAGCTTGGCCGCGGTCCGCGGGCCGACATCGAGGATGCGGTCGTGCGGACCGACCTCGTCCACCGGGATGCGGTTGGCACGCGCCAGCGCGGAGACCTCGTCCGCGACGACGACGTCGACCGGCAGCGGAACCTCGGCGCCGCGCGCCTTCATCATGTCCATGATCGCCTGGGCTTCCTTGACCAGCTCGGGTTCGGCGAGCGATTCGCCGATACGCTTGCCCGAGGCGAGCAGGAAGGTGTTTGCGATGCCGCCGCCGACGATGAGCTGGTCCACCTTGTCGGCGAGCGAGCGCAGGATGGTGAGCTTGGACGACACCTTGGAGCCGCCGACGATCGCCACCAGCGGGCGTTGCGGAGACTGCAGGGCCTTGCCGAGCGCGTCGATCTCGCCGCCCATCAGGATGCCGGCGCAGGCCACCGGGGCGAAGCGGGCGATGCCGTGGGTGGTGGCCTCGGCGCGGTGGGCGGTGCCGAAGGCGTCATTGACGTAGACGTCGCACAGGGCGGCCATCTTCTTCGCCAGCGCTTCGTTGTCCTTCTTCTCGCCCTTGTTGCAGCGGCAGTTCTCGAGCAGCACGACCTCGCCCGGCTTGACCTCGAAGCCGCCCTCGACCCAGTCGGCCACCAGGCGCACCGGGCGGTGCAGGAGCTGGCCGAGGCGCACCGCGACCGGAGCGAGGGTGTCGTCGGGGCCGACCGTGCCCTCGGTGGGCCGGCCGAGGTGGGAGGTGACCATCACCGCGGCGCCGTTGTCGAGGCAGTACTGGATCGAGGGCAGCGAGGCGCGGATGCGGGTGTCCTCGGTGATGTTGCCGGCGTCGTCCTGCGGCACGTTGAGGTCGGCGCGGATGAAGATCTTCTTGCCGCGCACGTCGAGGTCGGTGAGTTTCTTGACTTGCATGATTCGCTCGTTCCCGGAAAAACGCCCTGCGGGGCAGGGCGTCGGTTCGACTGGATGTCCGTGTGTTACCTGGCGCCTATTTGGCGTCATGGAAGGCGCGCGCGGCGTCGAGCATGCGGCAGGAGTAGCCCCACTCGTTGTCGTACCAGGCCAGCACCTTGACCAGCACCGAGCCGTCCTCGCCCTTGATGACGCGGGTCTGGGTGGCGTCGAAGGTGGAGGACACGGT
This sequence comes from Thauera sp., assembly GCA_040275625.1. GTDB lineage: Bacteria > Pseudomonadota > Gammaproteobacteria > Burkholderiales > Rhodocyclaceae > Thauera. The sequence goes on from JBEOKH010000482.1 coordinate 1,575, forward strand.
GGTGTGGTTGAAGTCGGAGGACACCAGCGGCTCGGTGTTGACCGCCAGGATGCCCTTGAGCGGGCCGTTGGCCGCGGCGGTCATCAGCGCGTTGATTTCTTCCTTGGTGGTGGCGCGCTCGGCGGTGAAGGTGAGGTCGACCAGCGAGACGTTGATCGTGGGCACGCGCAG
>JBEOKH010000483.1:0-4179 GCA_040275625.1 Thauera sp.
GGCTGACCTGATACCACTCGGAGCCGTTCTTGTCGACGCCGAGGATGCCGATGTGGCCGACGTGGTGGTGGCCGCAGGAGTTCATGCAGCCCGAAATGTTGAGGTCGATCTCGCCGATGTCGTGCTGGTAGTCGAGATCGTCGAAGCGGCGCTGGATGGCGTCGGCGACCGGGATCGAGCGCGCGTTGGCGAGGCTGCAGAAGTCGCCGCCGGGGCAGCAGATGATGTCGGTCAGCAGGCCGATGTTCGGCGTCGCCAGGCCGGCGGCACGCGCTGCCTGCCACAGCTCGAAGAGGTCGGCGCGGCGCACGTCGGCGAGCGCGACGTTCTGCTCGTGCAGCATGCGCGCCTCGCCGAAGCTGAAGCGGTCGGCCAGTTCGGCGATCAGGTCCATCTGCTCGGCGGTGACGTCGCCCGGCGCGGTGCCGGTCTTTTTCAGCGACAGGATCACCGCGGCGTAGCCGGGCTGGCGGTGGGTGCGCACGTTGCGCTTCACCCAGGTGGCGAAGGCCTTGTCGGTGGCGAGCAGGGCGTCGACGGTTGCATCCTGCGCCGGCTGCGCCTCGTAGGCGGGCGGGGCGAAGTGGGCCGACACGCGGGCGAGTTCGGCCGCGGTGATGGTGTTCGGGCCGTCCTTGGAGTTTGCCCACTCCTCTTCCACCTGGCGGCGGAACTCGTCGGGCCCGAGCGCCTTGACGAGGATCTTGATGCGCGCCTTCCACAGGTTGTCACGGCGGCCCCAGCGGTTGTAGACCCGCAGGATGGCCTCGCAGTAGCTGATCAGGTGCTGCCAGGGCACGAAGGCGCCGATCTCTTCGCCGAGGATCGGGGTGCGGCCGAGGCCGCCGCCCACGAGCACGCGAAAGCCCAGCTCACCGGCGTCGTTGCGCACCAGATCGAGGCCGATGTCGTACACCCGCAGCACGACGCGATCCTCAGCGGCGCTGTTGAAGGCGATCTTGAACTTGCGCGGCAGGAAGGCGAACTCCGGGTTGTAGGTCGCCCACTGGCGCAGGATCTCGGCGAACGGGCGCGGATCGGCGACCTCGTCGGCGGCCACGCCGGCGAAGGGGTCGGCGGTGATGTTGCGGATGCAGTTGCCCGAGGTCTGGTTGGCGTGCATCTGCACGCTGGCCAGCTCGGCGAGCATCTCCGGCACGTCCTCCAGCTTCGGCCAGTTGAACTGGACGTTGGTGCGGGTGGTGAAGTGGGCGTAGCCGTGATCGTAGTTGCGCGCGAGGTGGGCGAGCTTGCGAAGCTGGCGGCTGGCGAGGTGGCCGTAGGGCACCGAGATGCGGAACATCGGCGCGTGGCGCTGGATGTAGAGGCCGTTCTGCAGGCGCAGCGGGCGGAACTCGTCGGCGCTCAGTTCGCCGGCCAGGTGGCGGCGCATCTGGTCGCGGAACTGGGCGACGCGTTGGTCGAGCAGGCGCTGATCGTGTTCGTCGTACTGGTACATGTGGGCTCTCTCTGTCGTATTCGGGAATTCGGGGCGGGGGAGGGGTGCGTCGTTCTTGTTCAGTGCGCCATCAGCTTGGCGCCGACCAGCACCAGCATCGTCGCCAGGATCGGGCGCAGGATGCGGTCGGGCACCTTGGTCGAGATGTGGCTGCCGAGCCAGATGCCGGGCAGCGAGCCGACCAGCAGGCTGCCGAGCAGGAACCAGTCGACGCTGCCGAGGAACCAGTGACCGATGCCGGCCACCGCGGTCAGCGGCACGGCGTGGGCGATGTCGGAGCCGACAATGCGCAGCGCGGGCATCGCCGGGTAGAGGAAGAACAGCGCGGTGACGCCGAGCGCGCCGGCGCCCACCGAGGAGATCGACACCAGCACGCCGAGGACCGCGCCGCTGAGCACGGTCAGGCGGGCGGTGCGCGCAGGATCCGGCACGCGGCCGCCCGAGCGGGCCAGCGCGAAGGCCTGGATGCGCTTGCGAAAGATCAGCGCGACCGCGGTCAGCACCAGCGCCACGCCGAGCGAGACCTGGATCAGGTGCGCAGCGCCCTCGATGCCGCCGGGTGCGAAATGGCCGATCAGCAGCAGCGTGGCCGCCGCGGCCGGGAGGCTGCCGGTGGCGAGCAGGCGGGTGATCTTCCAGTCCACCGTGCCCTTGAGGCCATGCGCCAGGGTGCCGCCGGCCTTGGTGATTGCGGCGTAAAGCAGGTCGGTACCGACCGCCACCGAGGGGTGGATGCCGAACATCAGCACCAGCAGCGGCGTCATCAACGAACCGCCCCCAACGCCGGTGAGACCGACGATGGCACCGACTGCAAAACCGGCGATGGTGTAGGCGAAGTCCATGTGATGCGCTCCAGGATGGTGCGGCGCATCGTAAGGACTTCGTTTAAGCGCAAGAAGCGGTTTAAGGTTAGACTTTAAGAACTCGTTGTTATATTGATGCCGCCATGAACCTGCAGCAACTGCGCTACGTGCACGAAGTCGCCCGCCGCGGGCTCAATGTGTCCGACGCCGCCGAGGCCCTGTTCACCTCGCAACCGGGGGTGTCGAAGCAGATCCGCCTGCTCGAGACCGAGCTCGGCATCGAGATCTTCACCCGCCACGGCAAGCGCCTGGTGGCGGTCACCGAGCCCGGGCGCGCGGTGCTGGCGATCGCCGAGCGCGTGCTGCGCGACCTCGACAACCTGCAGCAGGTGGGCGACGAGTTCGCCAACGAGGCAGTGGGCAGGCTGTCGATCGCCACCACCCACACCCAGGCACGCTACGTGCTGCCCGACGTGGTCCGCCGCTTCATGCAGCGCTACCCGCAGGTCAAGCTCGAGTTGCACCAGGGCAACCCGCGCCAGGTGTGCGAGATGGTGCTCGAGGGCAGCGCCGACATCGCGATCGCCACAGAGGCGATCGCCGAGTACGACGAGCTGGTGATGCTGCCCTGTTACCAGTGGAACCGCTGCGTGGTTGCCACCCCGCGCCACCCCATCCTGCAGGCCGCGCCGCTCACGCTTGAGGCGATCGCGCGCTATCCGCTGATCACCTACGACGACGCCTTCACCGGTCGTGGCCAGATCAACAAGGCTTTCCTCGGCCGCGGCCTCAAGCCCAAGGTGGTGCTCACCGCGATCGATTCGGACGTGATCAAGAAGTATGTGGAGATGGACCTGGGCATCGGCATCCTCGCGCGCATGGCCTACGACCCCACGGAGGATCGCAAGCTCGGCATGATCGATGCGGCTCATCTTTTTGAGTCGAGCACGACGCGGATCGGTCTGCGCAAGCGCGCGTGGCTGCGCGCCTATGTATACGCCTTCATCGAGGGTTTCGCACCCCATCTGTCGCGGCGCATGGTCGAGGCCGCGCTCGCCGGCGGCGGCACCGACCCGGGGCTGTGATTCGGCGCGCTTGAGGCGGTTTTTGCATGCGACGGTTGTCGCAGGCACGGCGCGCGCCGCGCGGTTCTGCGGCCGTCGGTTTCGTGCCGGAAATTCAGGCGCGCTCGAACCAGCGTCGCAGGCGCGCGCCGCGCAGGCCGGCGCCGAGGCCGACGATCAGGCGCACGCGCGCCTTGAGCGGGTCTAGTGCGCCTGCGTCGAGCCAGTTGGCGGGGGCGTTGTTGCGCTGGCGGCGCACGCCGCCGCCGCAGCGGCTGGAAAGCACGACCGGTACTGCGTGGGGCAACTCTTCGAGCGCCGGCAGCCAGGCGTCGGGCAGGCTCGCATTGCCTGGCAGTGCCAGCACCAGGCCGGCGGCGCCGGTGAGCAGGCTGGCACGGGCGAGCGCGCGCGCCACCGCGGAGGCGAGCGCGGGCGAGCTGCCGGCGGCCACGGTCAGCAACTCCACGGGTGGCAAGGTCTGCAGCGTGTCCGGCAGGGCGATCCGGCTGTAGCGCGAGGGCGCAAGCGCGTGCAGCGCGGCATCGCTGGCCAGCGTGGTGAGTGCGCCTTGCTGGGTGAACGCGTCCACTGCGGACGGATGGCGCTTGGCGAGCGTGGCGGCGGGAAGGATGCGGTCGCCAAGCACCGCGAGCACGCCGGCGCGCGCAGCGGCGGGACGGCAGGCGAGTTCCACCGCCTGATACAGGTTGAGCGGTCCGTCTGCCGACAGCGCGGTCGCCGGGCGCATCGCCGCGGTCATCACCACCGGCTTGGTACTGGCGACAGTGATGCTCAGGAAGAAGGCGGTCTCTTCCAGGGTGTCGGTGCCGTGGGTGATCACGATGCCGTC
>JBEOKH010000484.1:0-1787 GCA_040275625.1 Thauera sp.
GTCGGCGCGCTTGCCCCGCGGGTTACCGGCGCGTCGGCGCGCGTGCCACGCGGGTTTCTGTAGGAGCGCCGGAAGGCGCGAACACTGCGCTGGCCGGGGCGGTGGGGGACGGCGGCGCGGTTTTGTGCAAACATCGCCCCTGCCTCAAACATCGCCCCTGCCTCAAACATCGCCCCTGCCCCAAACATCGTCCCATCTCATCTCGAGGAGCTTCCCTTGGGCAGCAGCGCCAGAAACGACGACGGCAACATCCCCTATTCGGCGCTGTCGCCCGAACAGCGCCGGCGCTATGACCTGCTGCTCGCCGGGCTCGACCTGCTCGATCAGGCGATCGCGGTGTTCGACGCCGCCCCCAGGCTGGTCACCTGGAACAAGGCCCTGCTGCGTCTGCTGGACTTTCCCGAATCACTGGTGCGCGTCGGCACCCCGTTCGAGGAGTTCGTCCGCTTCAACGCCGAGCGCGGCGAATATGGCCCCGGCGACATCGAGACCCTGATCCGCGAACGCATGGCCGCTGCGCGCAGCTTCCAGCCACACTACGTCGAACGCGCCCGCCCCAACGGCCGCATCCTCGCCGTGCGCGGCGTGCCGATCCCCAACCTCGGTTTCGTGTCCCTGTGGACCGACATCACCGAGCAGCGCCACTACGCCGCGGTCATCGAGCAACAGAACGCCCAGCTCGAGGCGCGCGTGCGCGAGCGCACCGCCGAGCTCGAGGCCGCCAACGCGCAGCTGGCCCAGGCCAACCTCGAGATCGACGACATCGCCGGCGCGCTGCGCCGCAGCGAAAACCGCCTGCAGCTCATCATCGACTCGGTCCCGGCGCTGATCGCCTACGTCGGCAGCGACGACATCTACCGCTTCGCCAACAAGGGCTACGCCGAGTGGTTCGGCTTCGCCAAGGACGCGATCATCGGCCGCAGCATCACCGAGGTCTTCGGCGCCGACGCCTTCGCGCAGATCCGCCCCCACCTCGAGCGCGCGCGCACCGGCGAGCGCGTCAGCTACGAATACGCGCGCACCCTGGCCGACGGACGCACGGTGTACGCGCGCAGCGTGGTCGTGCCCGAGCTCGACGCCGACGGCCGCACGGTCGGCTTCTTCGTCATGTCGATCGACATCACCGAGCAGAAGGCCAGCCAGGCGGCACTCGTGCAGGCACAGAAGATGGAAGCCGTCGGCCAGCTCACCGGCGGCATCGCGCACGACTTCAACAACCTGCTCACGATCATCATCGGCAATCTTTCTGCACTGCAGCAGCGCATTGGCGCCGGCGCCGGCGCCGAGTTCGTCGACCCCTCGCTGCAGGCTGCGCGCCGTGGCGCCGAGCTCATCCGGCGCCTGCTCACCTTCTCGCGCCGGCAGCCGCTCGCCCCCGCCGCGGTCGAGGTCGGCGTGCTGGTGCACAACATGACCCACCTGCTCGCGCGCACGCTCGGCGAGACCATCCGCATCCACCTGCGCCTGCCCGGCGAGCCGCTGCATGCCCTGGTCGATCCGCACCAGCTCGAGAACGCCCTCCTCAACCTCGCCATCAACGCCCGCGACGCCATGCCCGGCGGCGGCGAGCTCACCATCGGGCTGGCCCGCCGCACCATCGACGCCGCACTCGCCCCGGTGGTCGAGGTGCCGCCCGGCGACTACGTTCAGTTCGACGTCAGCGACACCGGCACCGGCATCGAGCCCGCCGTGCTGCAGCGCGTGTTCGAACCCTTCTTCACCACCAAGGACTTCGGCAGCGGCAGCGGGCTCGGCCTGTCGATGGTGTACGGCTTCGTGCGCCAGTC